>JAYSPJ010000917.1:0-5053 GCA_043722155.1 Bradyrhizobium sp. | reverse complement strand
TTTTCGCGGCAGGATCCTGGCGACGCGCGGAACGATCGACCTGTGCTCCTACATGTTGCCGGATTCCGGAGGCATCCAGGAATCCGAGGTCGCCGCCCTTAACCGCCGCAACGCGGCGCGCGGGCGGCCGGAGGTTACTCCGATCTATACCCAGGCCGATGCCAAGGCGTCGCTGCAGTCGTTCCACCCGGTCGAGTACGAGAAATGGATCGACGTAATCCCGGGCGTGCGCGCACGCTACTGGAATGCCGGGCATCTGCTCGGCTCGGCTTCGATCGAAATTGAGTTCGACGGCGCGGGCTCGGCGGGACAACCACTGCGCCTGCTGGCGTCGGGTGATGTCGGCCCCGATTCCAAGCTGCTGCAGCCCGACCCCAAGGCGCCGGCGGGTTTTGACTACGTCATCTCGGAGTCGACTTACGGCGACAGGATTCGTCAGGCGACGACGCCGGAACAGCGCCGTCAGCGTCTGGCCTCCGAGGTACGCGACGCCGCCATGGCAAAAGGCGCGCTGCTGATCCCCGCCTTCGCCGTCGAGCGCACCCAGGAACTGATCGTCGATCTGGTGGACCTGATGGAACGCGGCTACATACCGGCTGCGCCGATATTTCTCGATTCCCCGCTGGCTATAAATGCGACGGACGTTTTTCGGGAACACGCCGAAAGTCTCGATCAGGATGTCGACGTCAATCGTCTGTTCAACTCGCCGCATCTCCGGTTCACCGAGACCGTCGACGAAAGCAAGGCGATCGCCAAGCTGACCGGTTTTCATATCATCATCGCGGCAAGCGGCATGTGCGACGCCGGCCGTATTCGACATCACCTCAAGCGCTGGCTGTGGAGCAACCGGGCCACCGTACTGCTGGTCGGCTTTCAGGCCCATGGCACCCTCGGCCGCTTTCTCCAGGACGGCGCCAAGTCCGTCCGGATCCAGGGCGACGAGATCAAGGTCGCGGCCCGTATCCGCATGATCGACGAGTATTCGGGTCATGCCGATGGCGCCGAGATCGCACGATGGATCGCCGCACGCCGCCCGATTCAGCGGGGGGTATTTCTCGTTCACGGTGAGGAGGAAGCGATCGCAGGGCTGGCCGAGCGCCTCGCGGAGCGGATCGTTCCGGCGGCCAAGCTCTTCCAGCCGGTGCTCGACGACATCTACGAGCTCTCGACGCCTGAGCCCGCGCTCATCGACGTGGCGCGCCGACGCCGGCTCACGCCTGAAGCGGTGACGCATCTCGACTGGCATAACGACATGTCGACACTTGTGCTGGATATCAACGATCGGATCGCGGCCGCCGCCGACGATCGCGCCCGCGGCGTCATCATCCGGCGCCTGCGACGCGCACTGGAGGAAGCCGGCTAAACCCGGTCTGGCGCGCAGGGCGGCGCCTGATGCCGCTGCGATGCATATCAGAGCCTCGCGGGAAAGGCGGTGCCGGCGCTTTACCGAACGGGGGATTCCTGTTCCAACTACCGGTCACAGGCCGAGCCCTCAACATCGGCCATTTCAAGGGGAGAGAACGGCATGAAACTCGGCACCGCCATCGCTGAAATCATGAAGCGGGAGGGGATCGAGATCCTCTGCGGCTATCCGGTCAATCACCTCATCGAGCACGCCGCCGCCGCCGATATCCGCCCCGTCATGGTGCGGCAGGAGCGCGTCGGGATCCACATGGCGGACGCGATCTCCCGGGTCACCTCGGGGCAAACCATCGGCGCTTTCTGCATGCAGCACGGCCCAGGTGCTGAAAACGCCATGGGCGGCGTGGCGCAATGCTACGGCGAGTCGGTGCCGGTGCTGGTGCTGCCGATGGGCTATGCGCGGCGGCTGGCGAATATCGAGCCGAACTTCAACTCCAGCCAGGCGATGCGGGCGTTCGCGAAATCGGCCGAGCCGATCAACATCGCCGCCGAAGTCTGCAACATCTTCCGCCGCGCCTTCACCAAACTGAAGAACGGCCGCGGCGGACCGGTCATTGTGGAAATTCCGGCTGACATGTGGAACGAGGACGTGCCGGAGCCGCTGAACTACACGCCGGTGCTGCGCACCCGCTACGGCGCCGACCCCGTGCATGTGAAGGAAGCCGCCGCGCTGCTGATGTCGGCCAAACGGCCGGTGATCTATGCCGGCCAGGGCGTGCATTATGCGAGGGCCTGGCCGCAACTGAAGCGGCTGGCGGAGCGGCTCGCCATTCCCGTCACGTCAAGCCTCGGCGGCAAGTCGTCGTTTCCGGAGGACCACCCGCTCTCGCTCGGCTCCGGCGGTCTGGCCGTGCCGCGCGCGGTGCCGAAATTCCTGGGCGAGGCCGATGTGATTTTCGGCATCGGCTGCTCGTTCACGGAAACCTCGTTCGGCATCGCCATGCCCAAAGGCAAAACCATCATCCATTCAACGCTCGACCCCGCGCATCTTAACAAGGATATCGAAGCCAAAATCGGGCTGGTCGGCGATGCCGGCCTGGTGCTCGACGCATTGCTGAACGAGATCAACAACAGCATCAAGGTTGACCGCGATGCGACTGCGATTGCTGGCGAAATCGCCGCCTCGCATAAGGAGTGGCTGGCAAAATGGATGCCCAAGCTGACCCACAACGACGCGCCGCTCAATCCCTATCGTGTGCTGTGGGATTTGCAGCACACCGTCGACATCAAGAACACCATCATCACCCATGACGCCGGCAGTCCGCGCGACCAGCTCTCGCCATTCTGGAAGGCGATCGAGCCCTTGTCCTATATCGGCTGGGGCAAGACCACCCAGCTCGGTTACGGGCTCGGGCTGGCAATGGGCGCCAAGCTGGCAAAACCGGACAAGCTCTGCATCAACGTCTGGGGCGACGCCGCGATCGGTTTTACCGGTATGGATTTCGAGACCGCGGTACGCGAGCGGATCCCGATCATGTCGATCCTCCTGAACAATTTCAGCATGGCGATCGAATTGAAGGTGATGCCGATCTCGACCGAGAAATATCGCTCGACCGACATCTCCGGCGACTACGCCGCGATGGCGCGGGCTTTCGGCGGCTACGGCGAGCGGGTGACCAAGCCGGAAGACATCATCCCCGCCATCCAGCGCGGCATTGCCAAGACCAGGGAGGGCATCCCGGTCTTGCTGGAGTTCATCACGTCAAAGGAGACCGAAGTTTCGCGGCCGGGGACCTGAGCGGCTGTCGCCATTCCCAGAGCCTCGGTTCCCCGTGAATCAGAACCGAGGCCCTCGGTTTGTTCTGACGCGCTCTATTCACGCGAACGCGGAATCGGCACCTATGGCCCAGCCCCGACATCGGCGCTGATACCATCCAGATAGCTGGACAATTCGTTCACCCACTTGCGCGACCCATCGTTGTCGGCGCTCTCGGCGGCTTCCTGAAGGGCGGCGCCGATGTCGGTGATGACCTGAAATCCATAGGCGCCCCCGGACCCTCTCATCTGGTGTCCCAGACTCGTGACGGTCTCGAAATCAACGCGATCCAGGGCGTCCCGCATCACGGTGACATTCTGCCTGCAGTTCTGCAGATAGGCGGGAATCCGGTCTGCCAGTTTGGGATTCACAAGCAAGAGGGTCGGGTCCACCTGGCTGCCCTCATATACTGAGGATGCCAGCGCGACCCTCGAGTGCTCCTTGATCGCTTGCAACAGCACGTCTTGCTTGATTGGTTTTGTCAAAAACGCCGTACATCCCGCCGCCAGACACTTCTCTCTGTCCCCCTTCAGCGCGGCAGCCGTCAGCGCGATGATCGGCGTGGGCTGCCGGTCGTTCGCTTGTTCCCATGCCCGAATCGCCCGCGTCGCCGTCAAGCCATCCATCACGGGCATTTGCCGGTCCATCAGGACAAGATCGAAGTTTCCCGCGGTAAACTTCTTGCAGGCGATCTCGCCGTTTTCAGCGATTTCGACCCGGTACGGGGTGTCTTCCAGATAGGCCAACGTGATGGTGCGGTTGTCCGGGGAGTCCTCGACCAGAAGGATGTGCAGCGCGGGCAGCGGCGGCTCGGGACCCGTGCCGACCGGCGCGACCGCCGGCCGATTGTCCGCAGCCGAGATCTCGAATGGCACGGAGAAAGCAAACACGCTGCCCTTCCCGACTTCACTTTCGACCCAGATCCGCCCGCCCATCAGTTCAACCAGGCGCTTCGAGATCGTGAGCCCCAGCCCCGAGCCCCCGAACCTGCGCGTGGTGGATGAGTCGGCCTGTGTGAAGCGTTCAAACACCTGGCCCAGTTTCTCGTCGGGAATGCCGATGCCGGTGTCGGTGACGGTGAACCGCAGTGCCGTCGGAATGGAGGAGTCCGCATCGAGCGCTACTCGCAGCGACACGCCGCCGGACTGCGTGAACTTGATCGCGTTGCCGATCAAGTTGAGCAGCACCTGCCGCAGCCGTGTCGGGTCACCGACCAGGTCGGTGGGCACATCCGGCGCGATCTCGCACACCAGGGAAAGCCCTTTTTCATCAGCCCGGGCCACCACCATCTCCGTCACCTTCTCCAGGTGATCGTTCAACGCGAAGCTGGTCCGCTCCAGCTCCAGCTGCGAAGCTTCGACCTTGGAGAGATCGAGGATGTCGTTGATGAGATTCAGCAGGTTGTCGCCGGCGCGGCGAAAGATCTGCACGTACTTGTCCTGCTCCGGCGACAGCGTGGTCTTCGCGAGCAGGTCAGCGATGCCCATGATCGCATTCATCGGCGTTCGGATCTCATGACTCATGCTGGCCAGAAAATCCGATTTGGTCCGGCTCGCGCTCTCGGCGGCGGCCTTGGCCTGCTGCAATTCCGCCTCCACCCGCTTGCGCTCGGTGACGTCGCGGGCCGCGGCGAAGACGCCCTGCAGGGTACGGTTGCGGTCGTAAAAGGTGGTCGCATTGTAGGACACCACCGTCTGCTTGCCGTCGCGGGCACGCGCCGTCAGCTCGTAGTCGGTGACCGATTTTTCGCTCAGCACGCGCGTGATCGCCGCCTCGGCTCGCTCCGGATCGGTGAAGTAGCCCTTGAACGGCGCGCCAATCAACTCGTCCCGCGTGCAACCGGTAAGCGCTTCCATCTGCTTGTTGACGTCGGTG
>JAYSPJ010000916.1:0-8880 GCA_043722155.1 Bradyrhizobium sp. | reverse complement strand
ATCGCCGGCTCCAGGACGATCGCCCAAACGCAAAAGACGGTCGCCGAGCTGAAGCGCAAGATCAGGCACTCCGAACGGATCATCGCGGCCCATGACAGGCAAACCCGCCGTCCGCTGACGACCGACTTTGGAACTCTCGCCAGCGTCCCCTGGAGCAAGTGGAATGCCCGTGACTCCTCGGACCAGCGATAGGCCCGACGGCGCCCCGGGCTCAGCAAGCGCTCAGTCCTTGTTTGAAATTCGCAGCCGGCCGGACTTTGCAAATCCGGCCGGCTGCGATCGTCTTACTTCTTCAGCAGCGGACACTCGCTTGCCTCGAGCGGCTTCGCCGCGTCTTCCGGCGAGATCGTGGCGATCTGCTTGTAGTAGTCCCACGGGTATTTCGACTCGTCGGGCTTCTTCACCTCGAACAGATAGGCCGGAATGATGCGGCGCCCGTCTTCCCGCAGCGGGCCCTTGCCGAACAGGGGATCGTCGGTCGGCAGTTCCTTCATCTTGGCGACGACCTTGGCGCCGTCACGGGGATTGCCGCCGAGCGCTTCCATGGCCTTGAGGTAGTGCAGCACCATGGCGTAGTTGCCGGCCTGGGTCATCGACGGCATCGCGTTCTTGTTCGCCAGGGCAGCGAACCGCTTCGATCAGGCGCGCGTCTGCTCGTTCATGTCCCAGTAGAATGATTCCGTGAACGTCAGGCCTTGCGCCGTCTTCAGGCCCAGCGAATGCACGTCGTTGATGAACAGCAGCAGGGCAGCGAGCTTCTGGCCGCCTGCCACGATGCCGAACTCGGCCGCCTGCTTGATCGCGTTGGTGGTGTCGCCGCCGGCGTTGGCCAGGCCGACCACCTTCGACTTCGAGGCCTGCGCCTGCAGCAGGAACGACGAGAAATCCGAGGTGTTGATCGGATGCTTGACGCCACCGAGCACCTTGCCGCCGTTGCCGGTAACGACCGCGGAGGTGTCGCGCTCCAGGGCGTGGCCGAAGGCGTAGTCGGCGGTCAGGAAGAACCAGCTGTCGCCGCCCGATTTGGTGAGCGCCTTGCCGGTGCCGTTGGCGAGCATGTAGGTGTCGTAGGTGTAGGAGATCGTGTTAGGCGTGCAGGCCTTGCCGGTGAGATCGGCGGAGGCGGCGCCGGAATTGAGCAGCACCGCGTTCTTTTCCTTGATGAGGTTGCTCACGGCCAGCGCCACGCCGGAGTTCGGCGTATCGGCGATCGCATCGACCTTGTCGCTGTCAAGCCACTGCCGCGCGATGTTGACGCCGACATCGGGCTTGTTCTGGTGATCGCCGCTGACGACGTCGATCTTCCAGCCCTTCTTGGTGAGGCCGGAATCCTCGACCGCCATCTTTACCGCGACCACCGAATTGGGGCCGCCGATGTCGGCATAGAGGCTCGACATGTCGTTCAACACGCCGATCTTGACCGTCTTGTCCTGGGCGAAAGCGGGCGCGGCAAGCCCCAGTCCGGCGCAGGCGATAAGCGCGGCGGTGCGCCGCGCGAGCATTTTCTTCTTCATTGAATTCCTCCAGAGGTTAACACCCGGGAGGCTCTCTTTTCGGAGCCTCGCCAGGGCACCCGATAGTACGTCCGGCGCCGCGCGGCAATGCGCCTATCGTAGCGCGTCCGAGGTCAGTTTGAATTTCTGGATACGCTTTCCGGTATCGACCTCGGCGCTATACACGTTGCCTTTGGCGTCGAAGTGAATGACTCCGGCTGTTGCGGGTCAATCTTGCGGTGCACTCGGGCGAAGTGCCGAATTCAATCGGCGGCGGGTAATTGTCGCTGGTCGATTCCTGGGCTACGTTGGATCCATAACAAACTGAATGAAGTTCAATTTTGGAGGTAACTCATGGGAATTTTCAGGTTTTCCGGATTGGCTGTAGCGCTGCTGTTGTTCGGGCTGACGACCCATATTCCGGCAGCGAATGCGAGCTGGGACGAAGCGACGAAGGCCTTTGCGCAAAAGCAATATGCCTCGGCTGCAAAACTGTTCCGGCCGCTGGCGGAAAAAGGCAATGCGCTGGCGCAGTACCAGATCGCGTTGATGCATCGGATGGGACTGGGTCTTACCAAGGACCAGAAGGAAGCGAAAAAGTGGAGCCGGCTTGCCGCCAAGCAAGGCAACGCCGACGCCCAGCTGATGCTGGGCAGCCTTTACGCCAAGTCCGATGGCGAGGAATCTGCCGACGTGGTTCGCGCCTATATGTGGTACGAAACATCGGCCAAGGAGGGCAACGCCGAGGCCAAGAAGGAGCTGGTTTCCCTCGAGAAGGAGATGACGCCGCAGCAACTCGCCGATGCGCGCGCCAAGGCGCAAAAATGCCTGTCGTCCAAATACGAACTGTGCGACTGATCGAACGCGCCGGTGCTTACGCCGGCGCGCGAAAACCCAGCAGCTTGCGGGTCGGGTAGTCATACAGCTTGCCGGTCTCGGCCCAGGCCGGCGCGCACATCGGCAGTATCAATTCGGCGACCTGGTCCGGCGTGTTGAGCGTCAGCGGGTCTTCGCCGGGAAACACGGTCGCGCGCAGGCGCGTCCGTGTCGGGCCGGGATTGAACAGATTGACGCGCAGCGGCGTGTTGGCCGTTTCCTGCGCCCAGGCCCGCGCCAGCGTCTCGAGGGCTGCCTTCGAGGCGGCATAGGGGCCGAGATAGGCATTGGCCTGGCTCGCGGCCGCCGACGTCACGAACACCGCGCGGCCGGCGTCGGACTGCTTCAACAGCGGCTCCATGCAGCGGATCAGCTGAAAGTTGGCGGACGCGTTGACGGCCATCACGTCGTTCCACGACTTCATCTCGATATGCCCGAGCGGCGAAGAGGGACCGGCGACGCCGGCATTGCCGACGAGAATGTCGAGCCGGCCATGGCGTTCATGCAGCGCCGCACCGAGCCGGGCGATGCCGTCGAAATCGGTGAGATTGAGCGGCACCAGCGTCGCAGCTCCGCCTACCTTGCGGATTTCATCGTCCAGTTCTTCGAGGCCGCCCTGGGTTCGCGCCACCGCGATCACATGGGCGCCGGCCTTTGCCAGCGCGCGCGCGGTGGCATAGCCGATGCCGCGCGAGGCGCCGGTGACGAGGGCGATGCGGGAGGCGAGGGGAAGGGGCATTGAACCAAAACTCTATCAATCGTCGTCCCCGCGAACGCGGGGACCCATACGCCGTGACGGCTATGAGGCGGAAAGTGTTCGTATCAAATGCCGTCCGAAAAACGAAGGCCGGTGGCTATGGCTCCTCGCGTCGGTGCGCAATTGCGCACCAGGCGGGGACGACAAGGTCAACTCGCCTCCGCCAGCAGCGACAATTGCCGCGGCTGCGGCTCGACCTGGGTCTGGTCGGTGAGGTGGGTGGGGTAGACGCCCGTAAAACAGTGATCCGAGAATTTCGGATTGGCGGGATCGCGGCCGGGCTCGCCCATCGCGCGATACATGCCGTCGATCGACAGGAACGCCAGCGAGTCCGCGCCGATGGCTTCGCGCATCTCTTCCAGCGAATGGGTTGCTGCCAGCAGGCCGCCTCGGTCCGGCAGGTCGATGCCGTAGTAGTCCGGGTACAGGATCGGCGGCGAGGCCAGGCGGAAGTGGACTTCGCGGGCGCCGGCATCGCGCATCATGCGGACGATCTTCTTCGATGTGGTGCCGCGCACCAGCGAATCGTCGATCAGGATGATGCGCTTGCCCTCGATCGCGGCGCGGTTGGCCGAATGCTTCATGCGCACGCCGAGTTCGCGCACGCTTTGCGTCGGCTGGATGAAGGTGCGGCCGACATAGTGGTTGCGGATGATGCCGAGTTCGAACGGCACGCCGGAATGCTGGCTGTAGCCGATCGCGGCGGGCACGCCGGAATCCGGCACCGGCACCACGACGTCGACCTCGACATGGCTCTCCCGCGCGAGCTGCGCGCCGAACGCCTTGCGGACCTCGTACACCGAGCGGCCGCCGACGATGGAATCCGGCCGCGAGAAGTAGATGTATTCGAAGATGCAGGGTCGCGGCGGTTTTGGCGGAAACGGCTTGTGGCTTTGCGCGCCTTGCTCGTCGAACACCACGATTTCGCCGGGCTCGATGTCGCGGACGTATTTGGCGCCGATCATGTCGAGTGCGCAGGTCTCCGACGCGAGAATCGGGCAGCCGGCGAGTTCGCCCAGCACCAGCGGGCGAATGCCCAGGGGGTCGCGGGCGCCGATCAGTTTCTTGTTGGTCATCGACACCAGCGAATAGGCGCCCTCGATCGCGCGCAGCGCCTCGATGAAGCGGTCGATGAAGCGGCCGCGCTTCGACTGCGCCACCAGATGCAGGATCACTTCAGTGTCGGTGGTGGACTGCATCATGGCGCCGTTGCGCACCAGCTCGCGGCGCAAGGTCAGCCCGTTGGTGAGATTGCCGTTATGGCCGACCGCGAAACCGCCGGCATTGAGTTCGGCGAACAGCGGCTGGACGTTGCGCAGGATGGTTGCGCCGGTCGTGGAGTAGCGCACATGGCCGACCGCGAGGTTGCCGGGGAGGCGCTCGATCACCTCGCGGCGGGAGAAGGTGTCGCCGACCAGGCCGAGCCGCCGCTCCGAGTGAAACCGGGAGCCGTCGAAGGAGACGATGCCGGCGGCCTCCTGGCCGCGATGCTGCAAAGCGTGCAGCCCGAGCGCGGTGATGGCGGCGGCTTCCGGGTGGCCGAAAATCCCGAACACGCCGCATTCCTCGCGCAGCGTGTCGCCTTCCAGATCGTCCTGCAGCTCGATCGCTGCGGGGTTCAGGTCAAGGTGGTGGGCGGGATCGGAAGGGTTTTTCATCTCGTCCATCGCGCCTCTCTCTTGGCCCAAAATCAACGCGCCGCGGGTTTCTCGATCAGCTTTTTCAGGCCGTCCCGGGCAGGTTTACTATAGCCATCGCCAGCCGGCGTCGCCGGGTCGGCGTCAGTCTGCTCATCGTCTGGTTTATTCTTCTTGAATCTCTTCAAGATGGTGTTCTCGGGGTCATCCGGCAAGAGCGACATCAGCCAATCCCCGGTTCCCTGCAGCACCACCCGGGACTTCGCCCCGGTAACCCAGTCGGGCCGCTGCTTGTCCGGAACCAGCCAGCTGAAGAACAGGAAGGCCACGACCACGATCAAAAGGCCCCGCGCCAGCCCGAACAGGAAGCCGAGCGTGCGATCCAGCGCGCCGATCCGGGAATCCAGGATCATGTCGGAAATCCGCACCGTGATGATGGAGACCACGATCAGGGTGCCGACGAACACGCCGGCGACGACGACGACGCTGGCGACGGTGTCGTTGTTGAAATAGGTTTTCGCGGTCGGCAGCAGCTTTCCGAACGCATAGAGCGTGACCAGCGCCGCGGCGCCCCACGCCGCGATCGAGAGAATCTCCCGCATGAAGCCGCGCACCATCGCGAGCAGGCCGGAGATCAGCATCACCGCGAGCAGGACGAGATCGAGTATCGTTATCGGCATCGGCTGGTCAGGTCCGCTCGTAAGTCAAAACTGCGAATCGGCAACGTCGGTGCCGCCTTAAGTGACGGTCATATCGGGCGTCCCGCAAGGCCGGAAATCGCGCTATTCCCGCCCCGTGCGCGGGTTGTATAGCGGCGAGGGCAGGTGACGTCACGCCCGACTAGCCTTCCTGACGCCGGAATCTCGCGGGTGTGGCATTTTTCTCCACCGCCGCGCCCTCCCGGCCCTCGCGGTTTCGCTCCTGATTGGCTCTGGGCGTGCCGCGGGCGGCGATATCCGCCACCAGGCTGGTCAATCCGCCGACGGTATTGAGCACCAGCCCGGCATCGCCGCCGACCTCGCCGCGCGCCGATTCCGGCAGAACGGCGCGGCCGAACCCGAGTTTGGCCGCTTCCTTCAGCCGGGCCGAGGTCTGCGCCACCGGCCGGACCGCGCCGGACAGCGAAATCTCGCCGAAATAGACCGCATCCGTCGGCAGCGGCGCGTTGACCAGCGACGACACCAGCGCGGCGGCGGCGGCCAGGTCGGCCGCCGGCTCCTGGATTCGCAATCCGCCCGCGACATTCAGATAGACGTCGTAGCCCGAGAGTTTGACGCCGCAATGCGCCTCCAGCACCGCCAGCACCATCGACAGCCGGCTCGGATCCCAGCCCACCACGGCGCGGCGTGGCGTTCCGAGCGTGGTCGGCGCCACCAGCGCCTGCAATTCCACCAGCACCGGGCGGGTGCCTTCGATCCCGGCGAAAACCGCCGTGCCCGGACTGCCGAGATCGCGCTCGGACAGGAACAGCTCGGACGGATTGGAGACCTCGCGCAGGCCGAGGCCGGTCATCTCGAACACGCCGATCTCGTCGGTCGGCCCGAACCGGTTTTTCGCCGCGCGCAAAATCCGGAATTGCTGCGAGCCCTCGCCCTCGAACGACAGCACCGCGTCGACCATGTGCTCGACCACGCGGGGGCCTGCGATCTGGCCGTCTTTTGTGACGTGGCCGACCAGGATGATGGTGGCGCCGGATTTCTTGGCAAACCGGATCAGCGCCTGCGCCGAGGCGCGCACCTGGGTCACCGTGCCCGGGGCTGATTCCACGGTGTCTGTCCACATGGTCTGGATCGAATCGATCACGATCAGGCGCGGCACCGGCCCTTCCGACAGCGTCGAGACGATGTCCTCGACGGAGGTTTCGGCGGCGAGCTGCACCGGCGCGTCGGCAAGGCCGAGGCGCTCGGCGCGCAGCCGCACCTGCGCCACCGCCTCTTCGCCGGAAATGTACACCACGCGGTGGCCGGCCCGCGCCATCAGCGAGGTCGCCTGCGTCAGCAGCGTCGACTTGCCGATGCCGGGATCGCCGCCGACCAAAAGCACCGATCCCCTGACAAAACCGCCGCCGGTGACGCGATCGAGCTCGGCCATGCCAGAGGACAGGCGAGGGGCCTCCTGGCTCTTGCCGGTCAGCGTCTCCAGCTGGAACAGCCGGCCCCTGCGCTTGCTGCGGATCGAGACCGGCATCGAGGTGGCGCCGGTGGTATCCTCCTCCGCCAGCGTGTTCCACTCGCCGCAGGACTCGCACTTGCCCTGCCAGCGGTTGAAGGCCGCGCCGCAGTTCTGGCAGACGAAGGAAAGGGTAGATTTGGCCATGGGGGGGACTTTTGAGTCGCGTTTGCGTTGTTCTTATTTTGTTCTATAGCTGATTAAAAATGGGTTCGCGACAGAAAACTCATTTGCCGCTGTGGATGGAGATCCTCCTCCGCGGAAGCCGGGTAACCAAATCTAACCACTTTCCTGAGATTTTATCGGCACTTGAGGGAATTCATGGCCGAAACATCGATTGAGTGGACTGATGCAACTTGGAATCCTGTGGCCGGCTGCACCGTGCTCACCGCAGGCTGCACGAATTGCTACGCCATGCGGATGGCGGCCAGGCTTGAGGCGATGGGCACCGAAAAGTATCGCGGCCTCACCCGGAAAAGCGGCGGGCGCACTGTCTGGACGGGCAAAATTCGATTGGACGCGAAATCGCTTGATGCCCCGCGCGCTTGGTCAAAGCCGCGCAAGGTCTTCGTCAACTCAATGTCCGACCTTTTTCATGATGATGTACCAATTGAATTCATCGCTCGGGTTTGGGACGTGATGAAGGACACACCTCGGCACACTTATCAAATCCTCACGAAGCGCCCTGAGCGCATGGCGGAAGTCCTAGCTAAGCCGCAATTTGAAATTCTGTCGAACGTCTGGCTCGGCGCCAGCGTTGAAGACGATCGCGTTCTGTATCGTTTGGACGCAATTCGGGGCGTGCCGGCGGCGATCAGGTTCGTATCACTCGAGCCATTGATCGGGTCGGTGGCTCAGGGCGATCTGACCGGCATCCACTGGGCGATTGTCGGCGGTGAGAGCGGCCCTCGAGCGCGGGAAATGAAGCCGGAGTGGGTGGACGAGATAGAGGCGATGTGTCGCCGATCAGGGACAGCATTCTTCTTTAAGCAGTGGGGTGGGAAAAACAAGAAAGTCGCTGGCCGTTTACTTCATGGTCGAACTTACGATGACATGCCGCTTGGGATCTAAGAGATGATTTCCTATTCGTTTCGCGAGGCCAATGGCCTTCGGTGCCGGATTTGAAATGCACAGAAACAGCGAGAACATCTGAGGGCTTTTTTCTACTGGCAGCGCCAGTGGACTCAGCACATGAGCAAAGATCTCTGACAGGCGCGTCTGTACATATTTTTCGAGCCCACGGGTATTCAGTTCACGACGCCGTTCCGGTAAGGCGCCGAACATGTCGGGCTCGCCAGAGACTGGATAAAGTTCCGCTTCCCAAGAATCAGATCCGAACATCCGCGTGAGCGCGGCGCGCTTTACCTGGTCTATATCAATGAGTCGGCGCGAGGCTTGGCGATAAAGGCCAGCTAGCGGGAAAAGAAACCAGACATCGATTGCCTGCGTAGAAGCCAATGCCTGAAGTGTCGACCACTCAACTTCCATGCCATATGGATCGAGGAAGACGACGGCCCGCTTATCGCTCCATGAATTTGCAGAAACCATGCGCTTCAGCGCGCTGTTCGCATCATCCTCCGCAACGAAGACGCTCCGCTGAAGGTGCTTTGCGGCTAATTCTCTCAGTGCTGCGGCATGATTTTGATTACTTTCGATGAAAAGCAAAAAATCGAAGTTGGGTCTCACCTCCAGCGCAATTTGCGCTGATCCGCGCCTGTGCTCGACCGATTCCTCGACCGGTGCTTCGACGAGATCGCCGCCATGTCGTTCGGTACGAACTGTTCTGCTGCCTGTGCCCGCGAAAGCGTCGACATACCAAAGCTGATCAAAATCCGGCCGCAACGCGGTCGCGTAGGCTTTCAAGTAGCCTTCGACGATTGATAACTTGATCTCAGTGTGTTGGCCGCCGAATTCGTGTTCTACGGGCATAGCGGCGCCTCTAAAATCC
>JAYSPJ010000915.1:0-7455 GCA_043722155.1 Bradyrhizobium sp. | reverse complement strand
GGCTTCAGTCCGCGTCGGCAGATAGGCCCGATACCAGGCGATGGCGATGAGATCGCGCCCGCCCTTCTGCTCGCTGAAGCGTGCCAGCGCCAGCATGACTTCCGGATCCGATCCCGCAGCCTCGACGGCGATCTTGAATTGCTGATCGGCCAGCAACCACTGGCGCTGCTGAACCGCTTCATTGCCCTTCTGCAGCGCATCGCGTGCCTGCGGGGGCAGTTCCTCGGCAGGTGCGGGCCGGCTGGCCGACAACGCCAGCAGCACGAGCGTAACGACAGACATGAAACACAATTTATGCAGGTACGCGACCAGGCAATTCTGCCGGGTCGGAACAGGTTCACCTGCTGCCATCATGGTTTTGCTCTTGAAAGAAGTGTCGCCGCTTCCGCACTATGCGGGCTGGCAGGAAACTGTTCGACAAAGTACCGCAGCTGGTCGGCATCAGCGCCGTCGCGCAAAATTGTCCAGGCCACCTCGTCTGGCATTAGCCGACGAGCCGGATCGGATGGCGTGCCCGGCTTGGCAATTGCAATCGGTTTTGGCGGGACTGCGACCGGCGCAGGTGCAACCGCCGCCGGTGTGGCCTCTTTGGCCAAGTCACCGGAGGACTGTCTGGGAGCCTCCGGCGCGGTGATGGCGGGCGTGGCTGCAGGCACAGGATTCGGTATCGGTTTTGGTGCCGTCGGTGTAGCGATCACTACGCTGGCTTGAACCGTCCCTGGACTGGCACAGAGCACGCCCACCTGCTTGCAGGCGATCTCGGCCACTAATGACGAATAGATCGTGCCCAGCCCAGCCAGTGTAATGATTCCGACAAGGCTCGCCGCAGCCGCGATGGTCTTGCCCGTCATCAGCGACGAGGGGCGTTTGATACGGCCCCCCTCGAGTGCACTGCGGATCTCGCTGGCGGCGGCAGGCCGCTCGGCTTCGTCGAGCGTCAGCATCCAGTCGATGGTCCGCAGCAATGAAGGCGCGTATTGGCCGGCTGCCGCCTTCACCGCTGGGACCATTGGATCGTTACGCAGCCGGCGTAGCGAGTCGGGCGGTGCGGCTCCGGTAACGCAGCGATAAGCGATGGCGCCGAGCGCATAGATATCTGTCCATGGACCCTGCTGCCCCCCGACGCCATATTGTTCGGGCGGCGAATAGCCAGGAGCTGCGATTGCCGTGATGCTGCGGCTGTGACGTTCCTTGAAATCGCGCGCGGCGCCAAAATCGATCAGCACGGCCGTGCCGTCGTCGCGCAGAATGACATTGCTTGGCTTGAGGTCGCGATGGAGAATGGCATGCTTGTGAATGGCATCGAGTCCATCCAGCAACCCGGAAAGCACGGAGCGAAGTTCTGCCTCCGGCATTTGACCGTCAGTAAGACGCTTGGCGAGCGTTTGGCCGCGCTCATAGTCGAGAACGATGTACCCGGTTTCGTGCAGTTCGAAAAAGCGGCGGACATGCACGATGTTGGAATGCCGGAATCTCGTGATGAGGCGCGCTTCCTCGATGAAGGCATCGAGTCCGGCCTCGAAATCCGCCCGGTCGGCGTTGGATTTGGCACGTACCGTTGCCGTCGAAACGCGGCCGGCAAGTTCATTCGGAAAGTATTCCTTGATGGCGACGACCTCGCGCAAAACTGTGTCAAGTGCGCGATAGGTGATGCCGAAGCCGCCATGCCCGAGCACCGACTCGATCTGAAATTCCATGAGCCTGGTGCCGGCGGGCAGGGCGAAGTGATGACCGCCTTGCGTGGGCTTCAACCCGCGATCGCGTTCGTTCACGTCCTGCCCCCCAAGCACGCCGCCTGCAAGCTTGCAGTCAGATTTGATGCCCGGAGTGTCCCGGTCCAACCGCGCCTTCGCGCAACATCTCGACTATGAAATCACATAAAAAGCAAACGAAATCATCAGCTTTGCTCATTATCGGAGGAGGGCATCGGGTCCGTCATCGGTGCCGACTTGACGTGTCGCGCGCCCCCGCCGAAGCTCGTCCGAACAAACTACCGTGGACGGGACAGTAAACGATGGCGCGATGGTTTTCAGAGCTTTTCGGACGATCCGATTCCGATCCGGGGAATGCCCATCGCGCGTCGCACACTGCCCCCGACGAGCGAACGGCCACCGGCCCTGAGGTCAATGACAGGACGGTGAGGATCGACCGGTCGAAATCGGCCAAGCTATCATGGCCGGCGCGGGACGGACAGGATTCACTGAAGCAGCCGGCGCGCACTGAATCCGTTTCGCTGCCCTATGATCCAAGGGAAACCGGCCCTCACGACCCTCCGGATCCTCATGAGGCGCCGACCCGTCTGGTTGAATCGCGTCCCGAGCGGTCGCCGGCAACGTCATCATCGCCATCGCAGCCAATGTCGCGCCGCCCAAGCGAGGCGCCGTCGCGGGCTCCGGTCGTCCCAATGCCCATTCAGCCGCATGACGACATGACGCGCCTCATCGCGCCAGCGCAGCTGACCGAGCACGATCCCGTCGTCGGCTGGTTGGTGGTGATAGCCGGACCCGGTCGCGGCCGTTCGCTCGAAATCGGAGCCGGCACCAACAGCATCGGCCGCGCGGCCGGGCAGAAGCTGTGTCTGAATTTCGGCGACCTGCAGGTCTCGCGTGAAAAGCACGCGCTGCTCACCTACGATCCGCGCTCGCGGCGATTTTTCCTGAATAACGGCGAAGTGCGTAACCTCACTTATATTGAAAACGAAGTCGTGTTTGCGCCGGTCGAACTCAAGGGCGGCGAGACGGTCACGGTGGGTAATACCCAGTTGCGGTTTGTGCGATTCTGCGATTCCGATTTTAGCTGGCCGTGATGGAAGCGATGTTGGTCGAAAACGTTGCGGAAACCCCCATTGTCTTCGGTGCTGCCATTCAGGGTCGTAGGGTGGAGCAACAGGATTCGTTTCGCTCAGTCTGGCTGGCCGCAGAAAAAGCATGGCTCTTGCTCGTTGCCGACGGTATGGGCGGACATGCGGCGGGGGGAACGGCCAGCCGGCTCGCGGCAGATACATTCGTGACTGCCTTTACCGGAAGCCGTTTGGCCGGCGCTTCCCTCATGCAAGCATTACAATCGGCGCTTGACGAGGCGAACGCGCGGATCGCGCGCGGCCAGGATGAAGATCCCGCGACGGAGGGTATGGGGACGACTCTAGTCGCGGCACACCTCTCGGGAGAAGGTCTGGCCTGGGTCAGCGTTGGCGACTCTCCGCTCTGGATATTTCGCGCCGGGGCCGTCGAACAGGTCAATGAAGATCATTCCTTTCGACCCGCTGTGGCGCGCGGCATCAAGGCCATCGCCAACATGCTGCAATCGGTTCTCAATGGCCAGCCAATCGCGCTCATTGATCTGCAGTCCAAACCGCGACGGTTGCGCCACGGCGATCTTGTGATCCTGGCGTCTGACGGCTTGCTGACCCTCGACAATGGCGACATCGCGGAGATAGTGCGCCGCTATGCGGCGCAGGGGCCCGAAACCGTGACGCGAGCGTTGCTAACTGAGGTGGAGAGTCGTCAGAAGTCCAATCAGGACAATTGCGCCATCCTTGTCGCCATCGCTCCGGTGCCGAGCCGCGGCAGTCGTTGGGTGAGGATCGTCGCGATGCTCATCTTGCTTGCGATCGTGGTCGGCTACGTCATATGGCGCTAGGGTGTTTTCGAGCGAAATGGGCGCCCGGGTTTGCGTCAAAAAACATGACAAAAAAGAGATGAGCCCGGCTCTGATTTAATCAGTGCCGAAAGCTCTAATGTGTAGATTTGAAGTTTTTAAGATCGAGCGGCCAACTCAAATAGGAATTTCAAATCCAAACCCACACTGAAATGATATAGTTGCTAGTGTGCCTTTGATTTCGAAATTCGTATCACAGGGGCCGCGGAGTTGTATTAACTTCGGAATAAAGGGTACTGCTCATGAAAGCATTTCTTGTCGGGCGCAGCAAGGAATGCGACGTGGTGATCGTCGACCCAACGGTGTCGCGGCGTCATGCAGAATTTGTCGTCAAATCCGAAACTGAATTTGTGCTGGTGGACTGTGACAGCAAGTTCGGCACGTTTCTTCTCCATAGCAATGAATGGAAGCCCATCACCACGGCGCCAGTCGGCATCGACGACCGGGTCAGGCTTGGCCAGTATGAGACGTCAATCAGGACCATCATGTCGGTGGTCCTAGAGAGACTACGCCGGACCGCTGTGGCGACGGTTGCGCCGGAAGCGGCGCCCAAACCGTCGCCGGTTAAATCGACGCCGTCGTCGCCGCAGCAGCCGTCATCCCGCAAGATCGTCATCGAGCGTGATCCGGAAACCGGCGAAATCATCTCACGCAAATGACAGACGATCCGGACAGGACAAGGGGCAATTCATGGCGCGCAGGGGTTCAGCCAAGGTCACGACCTATAATCTGGAAAGTCGCCGCCAGCTCATTGCGGCTGCGTGCGTCGTCGTTGGAGTGGTTCTTGTCACGATTCTGCATCTGATTCTGCCCGATGAAGCGGCCAAGGTCTTGCTGGATCGTGGCGGCATCGGCTATCCGCTGTCGGTCCAGAATTCCATTTGGGTGGTATTTGCAGTCGGATGCGGCGAGCTGTTTGTGCGGTTCCGTGCTGGACGCGCCGAGCAAAATCAGTTGGTGCAGAACTATCTTCCTGAAGATGAACGTACTGTGCTTCAGGCGCCCGACCTTGGCGGCATCTACCGCTCGATCCGCCAGAATTCCACGGCGGCGAATTGCTTCCTGCCGCGCCTCATCCAGCGCACCATCCTGCAATTCCAGTCGAGCCGTTCGATCGATCAGGCCAGTTCTCTGCTCAATACCAGCATGGAAATGTACCTGCACGAGGTCGATCTGCGCTACAATATGTTGCGCTATCTGACCTGGCTCATCCCTTCGCTCGGCTTCATCGGTACGGTCGTTGGTATGGGGCGGGCATTGGCTTTTGCGGGCGATCCGGCCAACGCCCAGGATGCCCTGCTGCTGAATGAGGTCACCAGGCGGCTGGCCATTTCCTTTGACGGAACGTTTCTGGCGCTGGTGCTGGCGGCGCTCTTGGTGTTCCTGACCAACATCGCCCAGTCGCGCGAAGAGCATGCGCTCAACAGTGCCGGACAGTATTGCCTCGACAATCTGGTCAACAGGCTATTCGTGACTGATGCGGCGTAGAGCATGATGCCGAAAAGCGGATGCCGATTTTCGGAAGAATGATGCTCAAACGAAAGAAAAATAGCGTGATTGCGATTCAAACCAAGGCAATCACGTTGTAGAGGTGCATTGTGAGACGACCAAATCGCAACATCGAAATTTTTAGCATGTCGGTGCTGGATCTGTTTGCCGCGGCGCTCGGCGGCTTCATCCTGATCGCCGTGATCCTGTTTCCCAACTATATGAAACACCAGAAGATCGAGTTCGAGCTCAAGGATAGCCAGGACAACCTGGCGCAGTGCAAGAAGGCCGAAAGTCAAGCGCAGCAGGTTCTCGCCAACAAGGCGGCGGCGCTGTCGAGCTGTGAGGCTTCGCTGGGCGCGACCTTCATGGTCGTCGTGATCGAATGGAGCGTGGCCGGCAATTATGACGTCGACGTTCACGTCACCGACCCGGAAGGCAATGAATTTTTCTGGGGCAAGAGCAATCGCGATCATCGGGATTTCCCTGCAACCGAAGCGCAGCTCAGCTACGACAACACGCGCGGTCCGGGCGTCGAGCTGTGGCAGCATCCGAAGGCCAAGGTAGGAATCTACAGCATCGCCTATGACTATTACGCCGCGCCGGGCCCCAATCAACCCATTGAGGTGAGGGGCAATGTCTTTTATCGCAATGGACGCATTCAGTTGCCGAGTGTTACACTAACCGAAACGCACAAGCTTCGCCCCGTGGCGAAGCTTGTCGTTAATCAGAGCGGGAATATCGAGGCGCGTTTCGATCCGTGACGGAGCGGCCGCATGTGCAGGAATAAGGTTCGGCTACCCATGAAGGGTGCATCGACGTTGCGCCCGAGAAGTAGTAGCTCATGGGCGGTGTTTTTCGCTGTGATAATATTGCTCTTCACGTCGAGCGACAAGCCGTGCGCGGAGAGCGGTGACTTTCTTGCCTCCGACTGGGGATCGGGTTTTCAGAGTTGCGCCGGCGCGCGCACTCCCATGGCGTTTAGGGCAGCCGGTCCCGACAGCAATGTGGAGGCCACCGGCGTCATCACCTGCCGCGACGATGGCGACGCGTTTGTTTATGCTGTCGACTATATGAATTTCGTGCTGAACCCATCGGGGAATTGGACATCGGCTTATCTGCAATGGTTTGGCGCGGGAGCTCAGCGCCAGGGCGCGAATGGGCGCAACGACTGGTTTTACGACGAAGCTAGGCCGATCAGAGTCCAAATTGCCGCTCCCGGCCAGCGCGTTGCCATTTCCAGCATCGCCTTCAGGGTGCCGAAATCGGTGCTGACACGGGCACGTGGCTTTGGCTTCTACGCCGTGGGGGGCGGCATTTTCTGGCCGATCCATCTGCAGTCGCGAATTGAAAATCCGGTGACGTCGCGCGCAGCGCCACAGGTCGAAACGGCGGCGCCCATCGTGCCGGTTATCGTCCCGTCAAATCAAAGTTCTGCGGGCGGAAAACCCGATCTCTCCAAGGCCGCATCGGATGCGGCGATTGTTCCGGTCGAGCGTGCGGAATGGGGGGCGGGCTTTCCTACCTGCGCCGGTGCACGTAGCCCGATGCCGTTCAAGGCAGCGACCGCCAGCAACGACACGCTGCTCGGCAACGGCATTGTCACATGCGTCGACGACGGCGATGCCTATGTTTATGCTGTCGACTACATGAATTTTTCGCTTGCTGCGGCGAGCAAGCGGAGTTCGGCGAATCTAGAATGGTTTGGCTGCGGCGCGCAGCGCTCCGGGACTAACGGCCGCAATGATTGGATCTTCGACGAAACCATGCCGATCAATGCACATGTCAAGGCCGGCGTCGAACGCGTGTCAGTATCGCAACTGTCTTGCCGAGTGCCCAAGTCGGTGCTTGCCCGCGCGCGGGGGTTTGGATTCTATGTGGTCGGCGGCGGGACCCTATGGTCCATCCTGCTGCTCTGAATGGGGGCACGCATGACTCGGAGCTTCCTCGTCCGGCTTTTTTCAGGCTGCACGTTGCTCGTGCTTCATGCCGGAGCGAACGCCGTTCTGGCCGAGCCGCTGGCATCCGGCGATCGACCCATTGGCAAGGATCAGACAAGCGCGCGCAATTTCGACTGGACTAGACCCACGGCGGATGAGATCGCGCCCAACCCCGCCAGTGCCGCCAAACCGCGCCCCCATCTGCGTGACGTGACGGCTCGCCGCGAGATGGGCGAGTCCGATGTGCTATGGGAGGCGAATGATCCGGGAATCGCTTCGAGCCCGGAGATCGCCGACGCGCCTGGCAACAAGATCTGGTCGAGACCCCAGCCCGGCGAGATCGCACCGAACCCGGCGGTGGCTATCGGCG
>JAYSPJ010000914.1:0-6056 GCA_043722155.1 Bradyrhizobium sp. | reverse complement strand
ACGGCACGTACACCTGTTCGCGCCGCCTAGGAATCCGCCCGAGTCAATTCGCCGCACGCCAACGGATCACGATTCACTTATCGTTGCAGGTGTCCTAAGCGCGGCGTCCTTCAGGGCATTGACCAGGATCTGATTGCCCATGCTGTGCGCAACGACATAGACATTCTTCTTCCCGATCTCCTCACTGAGAAGGCGAAGTGTCTGGACGAGATGGGGCGCGGCGAAGTCGGCGCTTTCGCGATCCTTGTCGTATTTGAGCAGGTTACCGGCCGAGGGCCAGGCGAAAACCAGAACCGATCCGGCGAAATTGGCGTCATAGGCGATTTGCGCAGCCTTGAACAAGGCGTCGGCGAACGGGACGTTGTAGCCATGGATGAAGAGCAGGAGGCTGTCCGCGGCACCCTTGAGCTCCCCGACAAACGCGTCGCGTCCAAGCCAGTCCATCGCCTTGATGCGGAAATGTTCCCGATCGGTTTCCGGTTCGGTTCCGAGCCTGATGAAACGGAATTTCGGCCGTTCGACCGTCCCGATTTTGTGTTTCTCCGGAATGCTGACAATGGCCCGGCCATACGTCATGTCCATGACCGGCTCGTCCGACAACGAAGTTTCGAGCGCGGCCGTGGCAATTCGCTTCCGGTCGGTCGCGAAATAGACCGGCTGCAGTGCCTTCATGTCCGGGGTAAGGGCAACTTCCGGCTTGTCTCCCGGACCACTCGCATTGTCCGCCCAAAACCCGGTCATGGATTTGTCAAACTGGCTCGCGAATTTGCCCCAACCTGTGAACATGCCGCCGATCGACTTGCTGATCGTGCCTTTGGCATCGACCGTGGAGGCTCCAAGGTCCGACGGTTGGAATACGATGACGGGCTTGTTGAACTTGGTGCCCTGCGGCCAGTTGAAATCCCAATCAGCACCCGCAGATTTCCCGCCTGCCGAGCGGGCATCGACCCGCATCCCGACGACCCACGCCGACGCCGGTGCGTCCGAAATGCTTTCGACCGACCCGAACAATGAGCACATCCGAGTTGCGGGCGGATCGCGGTCTTCGAGCGAGAACGCGCGGCAACTGCTGCTGGCGAGGCACCGCTTGGCGCAGTCGTCGATGGCGTCATCCGACGAGGCGGCCAGATAGGCGCCGAGGAATATTCCGGCCGGGATTCGCTTGCCGCAAACCAGAGTAAAGCCTGAGGCGGAAATTATCGTTGCCGGCGTCCTGCACGCGGAAGGGGGGACGGGTCCGCTGCCGGTTGCCTTCAGGACGGTATCGGAGGCATGGCCCGGCAACACCGCCGCCAGCCAAACCGCGCCGGCCAACGGGACGCCATGCCGGATAGTCGAGCGTGTGATGCTGCGCAACGACATCGTCAACCTCCTTGCGAACCATGAGCCCGAGGGCGCCGAACGTGTTTCGCACCAAGATGCCACCAGAAGTATTCTGAGGGAAGTGGCGTTCAGTTGGATCTGAGTTTGACGCGGCTCGATCCCGATACCCCCAAGTCAAGCATATAAGATTCGCATAAGGTATATTATGGAATATCTTTATATCGAAATAGATCAAATAGTTAGATAGAAATCATTCGACTTTACCGCAGCGAAGACTGCTCGCAGCGGCTGTTGCCGGTAATGCCTGATCGCCAACCGTCAGGTCAGGCCCAAGCAAGCATGACGGTTCTGCGAGACCCTCGTGAACCGATATTGCCGCAGCTGGCAGACACTGCAATAAGCGCAACCGTGGCACGGCAGATGGCCCGCCATGATCGGGCCTTCGAAGTGGTCTCGCACAAGAACAACAAGGGAGAAAACCTGATGAGCTTTTCACGACGCACGCTACTCAAGGCATCCGCGGCAACGGCGGTCCTCGGCGGCATCGGTGCGCCGTTTGTGGCACGCGCCCAGACGGCCGAATTCACCTACAAATATGCCAACAACCTGCCGGACGCGCATCCCTTGAACATCCGCGCCAAGGAGATGGCGTCGGCGATCAAGACCGAGACCAATGGCCGGTTCGACCTGCAGATTTTCCCCAATAACCAGCTCGGCTCGGACACCGACATGCTGAGCCAGATTCGCTCCGGCGGCGTCGAATTCTTCACGCTGTCGGGCCTGATCCTGGCGACGCTGGTTCCGGCCGCCTCGATCAGCGGTATCGGCTTCGCATTCCCGGATTACGCCACGGTCTGGAAAGCGATGGACGGCGACCTCGGCGCCTATATCCGCGGCGAGATCACCAAGGCCAACCTGGTCGTGATGGACAATATCTGGGACAACGGGTTCCGGGAAACCACCTCGTCCAGCAAGCCGATCAATCACCCGGACGACTTCAAGGGTTTCAAGATCAGGGTGCCGGTTTCGCCGCTCTGGACCTCGATGTTCAAGGCATTCGATGCCGCCCCCGCCTCGATCAATTTCAGCGAAGTCTATTCGGCGCTGCAGACCAAGATCGTCGAGGGCCAGGAAAATCCGCTGGCCATCATCTCGACCGCGAAGCTCTACGAAGTACAAAAATATTGCTCGATGACCAACCACATGTGGGACGGATTCTGGTTCCTGGCCAACCGCCGTGCCTGGGAAAAGATCCCGGCGGATGTGCGCGCCATCGTCGCGAAAAACATCAACGCCGCCGGTGTCAAGGAGCGTCAGGATGTTGAGAAGCTGAACGCCGGTTTGCAGCAGGAACTGGCCGGCAAGGGGCTGACATTCAATCAGCCCCAGGTGGCGCCGTTCCGTGAAAAACTCCGCTCGGCCGGGTTCTATTCCGAATGGAAGGCCAAGTACGGCGAGCAGGCCTGGGAGCTGCTGGAGAAATCCGTCGGCAAGCTGTCGTAACAGCGGCCAAGGGGACACTCATGGCTCAGGCCGAAGGCTCGATACCGCCGGCCGGCGAGGTGATGCCCCCTCGCCGCCGTTCGCTCGCGGGCTGGCTTGAAGCCTGGCTGGGAGCGCTGGTCGAAATTCCGGCCGCGCTTCTGGTCATTGCCGAAATCGTCATCCTGTTCGCCGGGGTGGTGGCGCGTTACGGCCTGCATCGGCCGCTGATCTGGTCGGACGAGTTGGCGTCGATCCTGTTCCTGTGGCTGGCGATGCTGGGCGCGGCCGTGGCGTTCCGCCGTGGCGAGCATATGCGGATGACGGCGATCGTCGCCAGCGCGAAGCCGGCGATGCGCGCATATCTCGATCTGGTCGCAACCTCCGCTGCGCTGGCGTTCCTGCTGCTGATCGCCTGGCCGTCTTACGAATACGCCTACGAAGAGAGCTACATCACCACGCCGGCATTGGAGATCGCAAACGTCTGGCGGGCGGCGGCGCTGCCGGTCGGCATTGGCCTGATGGCGCTGTTTGCGCTCTTGCGGTTGGTGCGGGCGAGTGATCCCAGGACCATGCTGGCCGCGATCCTGTCGGTCGCGGCCCTGATTGCGGTCTTCTGGCTGGCGCAGCCGTGGCTGCGCCCGCTCGGCAATATCAACCTGATCATCTTCTTTGTCGGCGTCGCAGGCTTCTGCGTCTTCGCCGGCGTGCCGATCGCCTTCGGATTTGGGCTGGCGACCTACGGCTACCTGGCGCTGACGACGCACACGCCGCTGATGGTGCTGGTCGGCCGCATGGACGAAGGCATGAGCCACCTCATTCTGCTGTCGGTGCCGCTGTTCGTGTTCCTGGGCCTGCTGATCGAGATGACCGGCATGGCGCGGGCCATGGTGGCGTTTCTGGCCAGTCTGCTCGGCCATGTCCGCGGCGGGCTGCATTACGTGCTCATCGGCGCGATGTATCTGGTGTCGGGCATCTCGGGCTCCAAGGCCGCCGACATGGCCGCCGTGGCGCCGGTGCTGTTTCCGGAAATGAAGGCGCGGGGCGCAAAACCCGGTGACCTCGTCGCCCTGCTCGCCGCCACCGGCGCGCAGACCGAAACCATTCCGCCGAGCCTGGTGCTGATCACCATCGGCTCGGTGACCGGCGTTTCGATCGCGGCGCTGTTTACCGGCGGCTTGTTGCCGGGCGTGGTGCTGGCGATCACGCTGTCGGTG
The DNA here is from genome assembly GCA_043722155.1 of Bradyrhizobium sp. Lineage (GTDB taxonomy): Bacteria > Pseudomonadota > Alphaproteobacteria > Rhizobiales > Xanthobacteraceae > Bradyrhizobium. The sequence goes on along the minus strand of JAYSPJ010000914.1, from coordinate 2,034 downwards.
CTGGTGTGGTGGCGCTACCGCGATGAGGACCTCAGCCACGTCAAGCGGGCTGATGGCGGGCAGATCGCCAAGACCTTCGCCATCGCCCTGCCCGCGATAGCGCTGCCCTTCGTGATCCGTTACGCCGTAGTCGAGGGCATCGCGACTGCGACCGAAGTCTCCACCATCGGCATCGTCTATGCGTTCGCGGTCGGATTCCTGATTTACGGCCTGCTGATCTATCGCAGTTTCGACTGGCGGCGGATCATGCCGATGCTGATCGAAACGGCGTGCCTTTCGGGGGCCATCCTGCTGATCATAGGTACGGCGACCGGGATGGCCTGGGGCCTCACCCAGTCCGGTTTCTCGCGCGCGCTGGCGGCCGCCATGACCGGCCTGCCCGGCGGTTCGGCGACCTTCATCGCCGTTTCGATCGTAGCCTTCACCATTCTGGGCAGCGTGCTCGAGGGCATTCCGGCGATCGTGTTGTTCGGGCCGCTGCTGTTTCCGATCGCGCGGGCGGTCGGCGTGCATGAGGTGCATTATGCGATGATCGTCATCCTCGCCATGGGCATCGGACTGTTCGCGCCACCCTTTGGAGTAGGCTATTATGCCGCCTGCGCCATCGGGCGGGTCGATCCCGCCGAGGGGATCCGACCGATCTGGGGCTATCTGCTGGCCCTGATGGTCGGCCTGATCCTGGTCGCGATATTCCCGTGGATATCGATCGGATTCTTGTAAGGTCAAATCAGCGAAATGGATCAACGCCCATGAGCGCTTCGAAGAACCAATACAGCATCGGCCTGGACAAGACGCCCGCCAACCACGTGGCGCTGACGCCGCTGAGTTTCCTGGCGCGAACCGCCGCCGTCTATCCCGATCACATCAGCACCGTTTATGAAGGCCGCAGCTTCACCTGGTCGCAGACCTATGCGCGCTGCCTGCGGTTTGCCTCTTACCTCGCGGGCCGAGGTATCGGCAATGGCGATACGGTCGCAGCGATGCTGCCGAACATCCCCGCGATGAACGAACTGCATTTTGCTGTGCCGATGGCCGGCGCCGTGCTCAACGCGCTCAACATCCGGCTCGATGCTTCCTCCATCGCGTTCCAGCTCGATCATGGCGGCGCCGGGATCATCCTGGTCGACCCGGAATTTTCCGGCGTGATCAGTGAGGCGCTCACCCTGATGAAGGGCCCAAGACCCTTCGTCATCGACGTCGATGATGCGGCTTTCGCCGGGGGCAAGCGGATCGGCGAACTCGAATATGAGGCCGCGGTGGCGCAAGGCAATGAAAGCTTTGTCGCGCGACGGCCGAAAGACGAATGGGACGCCATCGCGCTCAGCTATACCTCGGGCACGACCGGGAACCCCAAGGGCGTCGTGACCCACCACCGCGGCGCTTATCTCAACGCCGTCAGCAATATCCTTGCCGGCCAACTCGGCCAGCATCCGGTCTATCTCTGGACCCTGCCGATGTTCCACTGCAACGGCTGGTGTTTTCCCTGGACCATGGCGGCTTCGGCCGGCATTAACGTTTGCTTGCGCAAGGTCGATCCGACGAAAATCTTCCAGCTGATCAAAGAGCACGACGTCACCCACATGGCCGGCGCGCCGATCGTCTACAATACGCTGATCAACGCGCCGGACGCACCGAAGGGCAAGGTCGCGCGGCCGGTCGTCGGCCTGATCGCGGGTGCGGCGCCGCCGGTGGCGGTGCTGCAAGGCGCCGAAGGCATCGGCATCAAGCTGACCCATGTCTATGGCCTGACCGAGGTCTATGGCCCGGCCTCGGTGTGCGCGGAACAGCCGGGCTGGGACGATCTGCCGGCCGACCAGCGCGCGCAACTGAAGCGCCGGCAGGGCGTGCCCTACCCGCTGCAGGAATCCGTCACCGTGATCGATCCCGCAACCATGAGCGAAGTGCCGCGTGACGGCGAGACCATCGGCGAAGTGATGTTCCGCGGCAATATCGTGATGAAGGGCTATCTGAAGAACGAGACGGCCACCCGGGAAGCCTTTGCCGGCGGCTGGTTTCACACCGGCGATCTCGGCG
>JAYSPJ010000913.1:0-4329 GCA_043722155.1 Bradyrhizobium sp. | reverse complement strand
GCGGGCGATCGCGATGCGCTGGCGCTGCCCGCCCGACAGGGTATCGCCGCGCTCGCCGACCGACGTATCGTATTTCTCCGGCAGGCTCATGATGTAGCTGTGGATTTCGGCCTTCTTCGCCGCCTCCACGACCTCCTGATCGGTCGCGCCTTCCTTGCCGAGCCGGATGTTTTCCCGAATCGACATGTTGAACAGCATGTTTTCCTGGAACACCACCGCCATGCTCTTGCGCAGCGATTCGCGGGTCACCCTGCGGATATCGACGCCGTCGATGGTCAGACGCCCCTCATCCGGCACGTAGAGGCGAAGGATCAAATTCAGCAACGTGCTCTTGCCGGAGCCGCTCGGTCCGACGATCGCAATGGTCTTGCCGACATTGAGCTTGAGACTGAGATTGTCGAGTACCGGCGTCTCGGAGCCTTCGTACTTGAACGACACGCGGTCGAAGGTGATGTCGTTGGTGATGCGCGGCAGGTCGGGCGCACCGGCGCGATCGGCGCCGCGGGTCGGCTCGTCGAGCAGTTCCTGAATGTGACGCACCGCCGCCGCCGACTGGATCGATACCGGAATGAAGTGCATCAGGTGGGCGATGTTATAGGACACCTCCCAGAACGCACTCTCGAACGTCACGAAGGTTCCGACCGTGATCTGGCCCTTGGTGGCGAGGTAGGCGCCGATCGCGAGCACCACCAGATGCAGCAGCAACACCGAGATCGTGACCGAGCGTTCGACCATGGTCGACAGGAACACCGCCGAGGCGGTTTTGTCGCGAACCTGATGGTTGCGCATGGTGAACCAGCCGAAGGCGCGGCGCTGCAGGCTGAACGCCTTGACCACCGCCTGCGCCGCGACGTTTTCCTGCACCATGCCGAGCAGCGACGACTCGTGGAGCTTCTGCTCGTAATTCGCCTGCACCGCCTTCGGCGTCAGCAGCCGCGGGCCGATCAGCGTGATCGGAAACACCAGCAGCGCCACCGCGGCGAGCTGCCAGTTCAAGAACAGCATCAGGACGATGCCGGCGATCAGTTCGAGGAACGGCAATGCCGCGCTGTTGGCAAAACTCTTGATCGAAGTTTCGAAGGCCGAAAGGTCGATGGAAAACCGCGACAGAATCTCGCCGCGCTGGGTGCGCGCGAAATAGCCCGACGGCAAGTCCTGCACGTGGCCAAACAGACGGGATCGCACGTCGGCGATAAGGGATGCCGCGAGCTTGGCGTCCCATCGCTCATACCATATCGCGACGATCGAGGTGATGATGCCGGCTGCCGCGAGCACCCCGAGGATCATGTAGAGAGCCTGGAAATCCTCTTCGCCGAGCGCGTCGTCAATCAGGAACTTGAGGCTCAGCGGCATAATGACGTTGAACAGCGTTTCGACCACGACGCCGATGCTGACGAATGCCAGCATTTTCTTGTAATTCTTCAGAAACGGCTGGACGAAGGCATAGATCGTCGCAAACGCGCCGGCGGCTTCCTGTGCGGTATAGACGACGAGATCCTCATCATCCTCGTCGTCCTCCAGCTCGAGGCCGTCATGCCCGGATGGCTTGGCCGCCTTGTCGCCGACGGGGCGATGGGCAAGCCCGGCACCCGCTGCCAGCTTTTCGTCGAGCTCCGGCGCAACCGGATCGCCCGCGGAGGCAGGCTTCTGATCGTCCGATGAAGGAAGCTTGGGCGCCATAAAACCAACCGATGCTGCACGGCCGGCATGACCGCAAAATCGAGGGAGGCGGCCGAGGGAGCCACCGCCGCGATCCTATGCGATCAATATGCGTTCGGCAAAATAATTGGAAGACCGGCAGTTCGCCTAATCATCGGCTTCGACCTTGTCGAAAAATGAGTAACGCAGGCTGTCGGAGTCCGCATACCACTGGCCGGGCCCCTTGTTGGCCGCCAGCGTCGCCGCCCAGAGCGCATCCGTGCAGTCGCGGCGGTGCATCGACAGGTCGAATCCGTTGCCGAAGAACAGTTCCGACCATTCCCACCAGGTGCCGAGCTTCTTCACTCCCCGCAGCAGGTCGTAGCGGTCGATCAGCGCCGGCGCCATGTCCGACGTCACCGATCCGAACACCAGGCCGGTCTTCATCACGCGGTTCAGCTCGCGAATCGCGCGTGGGACCTGCTTTTCCCCGACATGGCACAGGCTGGTCTCGAACACGAAATCGAATTCCGCGTCCTTGAACGGCATATCGACGATCGATCCGAGCTTGCAGAACTTCTTCAGCTCCTTCGGCGTCCGGGCGTGGATCGCCCGGTTGTTCTCGATGCCCCATGCATCGATCCCGCGCGCGCGCAGCGCGCCCACCAGCTCGCCGCTGGCGGAGCCGGCCACCAGCAGCCTGTAACCCCTGGCCCTGTTCCAGACGATCTTGATGAGATCGGTCAGGTAAGCAGGATCGGTGAACTGGCTCCAGACCTCGCTATAGGGCCCGAGCCCGCGATAATTCTCGAAATACTGGCGGTCGATCTTGTCGGATGAAGGCGTGCCGCCGTCGCCGCGCGCGCGGCGCAACCGCATCATCTCGGTGACGATAATGTCGGTGGCGGCATCGGAGGAATCCAGCAATCCGTTCAGCGTCGAGTCGAACAGATAGTCGCCGACCACGACCAGTCCGGGATGCTGCTTGGGATCGGGACGGTGATTGGTCATGACGTCGCGCGCCGGCATGCCGCCCGGCAGCGCATTCACCGACGACAGCCAGCGATGGATCTTGCCCTCCATCAGATGCGCGCGCGCGTCGCCCAGCGAGGCCGGCAGCGACTTCAGTGCGGCGTCGATCAGTTCCTGATCGCTGAGATTGGCGAACGCCAGCGCGTCGGCACCGGCGATCAGCCAGTTCAGCACGCCGTGCTTGCCGACATCGTGACGCGCACCCTCATTGTAGACGCAGCAGCCGCCGAACGCCTCCGACATGAACCACGCACCCGGGATCTTCTTGCCCCAGAACGGCTCGTCGAACAGCAGCGACACCCGCAGATAATGCGCCGGCCGATCGAAATAGGCGACGTGCTTGACCATCGACTTGCGCAGCTGCTCGCCGTCCCATCGCATGGTGGCGAGCCAGGAATGCGGCAGGCACATCAGCACCAGATCGAAGTCCTTCGTCTCCGGCCCCTTGCCGTTCATCATGTTGAGCCGATAGCGGCCCGCCTCGGTCTTGCCGACCTGGAGCACCCGGTGATTGAGCTGGATGTCCGCGTTGACCTCGGACTGCAGGCAGTCGATCAGCTGCTCATTGCCGTTCTGGATCGAATACAGGCCGATGTAGCCGTCGACATCCATCACGAAGTTCTTCAGCGCATTCAACCCGTTGGTGTTGTGGCTCTCGGTGGCGATATCGGACCGCGCCATCACCTTGAGGAAGCGCCTGGCGGTGGGATCGTCCACTTCCTTGTCGAGCAGTTCCTCGCAGGAGATGTAGGCCCACGGGTGCTCGTTGTCGTGCGCGCCGACGCCTTCGTAATATTCGACCGGCGACACCATCTCGGTGCAGCGCTTGCGGAACGCTTCGATCGCGTCCGCGGTCTTGGCGCCGTATTTGCGGCGCATGCCCGGCACGTCGTTCAACAGCTCGCCATCGAGCTGGACCTGCTCGGCATCCATCGGAATGGTCTGCAGACCGAAATGCTGGATCAGTTCACGCAACGGATCGGGGCCGGTCATCGAGTAATCGTAGATCTCGGCGACGCCGGCTTCGTAGATCGCGGGGGCCGAATCGAATTTACGCGTCAGGATCTTGCCGCCGACCCGGTCGGACGCCTCGTAGATGGTGATACGGCAAAGCTCACCCAGCTTCTTTTTGAGATACCAGGCGCTCATCAGCCCACCCGGGCCGCCGCCAACGATTGCAAGATCCAGCATGTGGTGTTTTCCGTCGCCCCTGCCGGCCATCCGCTTGCGCGAACCGCCCACTCTAACTCACCCTAGCAAAAGCGCTTTTGACACTGAAGGGAAGATGAACAAACCAGTGTGCAGTGCGAGATAGGCAAAAAACCGCAAAAAGGCCGGCTTTCGCCGGCCTTTTCTTAACATTGGTCAATTGCGAGTGGCTTATTCCGCCGGTTCCGCCGGCGGCAGCGCCAGCGGCTCGACTTCGGGCGCCGCGGGCACGATGGTGGCCTGCTTCTCGCGCTCGTCGAGGATCAGCTTGTCGCGCTTGACGGCGACTTCGCGGATCTTGGCCATCGAGGCGCCGGTGCCCGCCGGGATCAGCCGGCCGACGATGACGTTCTCCTTGAGGCCTTCCAGCGGGTCGACCTTGCCGTTGACGGCGGCTTCGGTGAGCACGCGGGTGGTCTCCTGGAACGAGGCCGCCGAGAAGAACGAGCG
>JAYSPJ010000912.1:0-5457 GCA_043722155.1 Bradyrhizobium sp. | reverse complement strand
CAGTTCCTGCAGCGCTTCGTCGACGACACGCCGTGGGCGCACCTCGATATCGCGGGAACGGCAATGGGCGCGCCGAAATCCGAGATCAATCACAGCTGGGGCTCGGGCTATGGCGTTCGCCTGCTGGAGTGTCTGGTGGCGGAGTACTACGAAGGCAGGAAATAGCTGAACCCGATGACGGAAGTTCTATTTTACCATCTGCAGGACACGTTGCTCGAGAACGTGCTGCCGCCGTTGCTGGAGAAATCGCTGGAGCGTGGCTGGCGGGTGGTGGTGCAGTCGACGTCGGAAGAGCGCGCGGACGCCCTCGACGCCCATCTGTGGACCTATCGCGACGATTCATTCCTGCCGCACGCCACCTGGCGCGCCGCCGATGCCCCGGATCAGCCGATCGTGCTGGCGGTGGAGGAGGGCAACCCGAACCGGGCCAATGTGAGGTTTCTGATCGACAACGCCGCGCTGCCCGCGGACTGCGAGGCCTACGATCGCCTGGTTCTGGTCTTCAACGGTGACGACGACAACGCGCTCGGGGCGGCGCGGAGCGTCTGGACCGACTGCAAGTCGCGGGGGTTCGAGGTCACCTACTGGCAGGCCGACGAGCGCGGCCGGTGGCAACGGCGGAATTAGCGATCTCGGGCAATTAATGATAAACTGCGGTTTCGGCCCGCGGGTTTCGACATAGTCACGGTCATGCCGCAAAGTGATGGTGGGACAACCGCTTAAGCGACAGGGTTGGGAATTCAGTTGATCGTGCGAGACAAAAGCCTTCATCACAAACCCCTGCTGGCGTTGTTTCTGCTGGCCCCCCTGATGGCGGGCTGCTCGGGCGCGTCCAACATGCTTCAGTCCGATCTGCTGTCGAAAGACGCGGAATGGTTTTCCCGTTCCGGCAGGCTCTTCATCAGGAACGTTTCGATTGAGACGACGCCCCTGTCCCCCGACAGGCCGGTGACAGCGGAGGATCTGGTGAGCGCCGAAGGCGGGTGTCCGGGAATGGCGCCTCCGGGCGCACCTGCGGACGCCAACGCCCAGACCAACGGCGCGCCGGTACCCTCGACCCGGGGAATGGTGGCGCTTGGCCATACCGAATGCGACGTCGTGCGCGGCATCGGGGCACCCGACAGCGTCAACCTCTCGAACAATGCGCGCGGCGACCGGGTGGCGGTGGTCAACTATTCGCGCGGGCAACGCGCCGGAATTTACACCTTCACCGCGGGACGCCTGAGCTCGATCGAGCGCGGCGCCGAACCGGTCGAGCCGAAGACGGCGAAGCCGAAGGCCAAGAAGAAGCCGGCCGCGACCTGATCGCTGGGCCGAACGCTTGCAGGCGGCCGTGAACCAGCTCAGCCCGTTGCCTGATCGTATTGCGAGCTTGCCGCCAGCCATTCTTCCTCGGCGCGCTGCAGGGCGTGCTCGGCGCCGGCCCGTGCCTTGCTGAGCTGGGCCGCCTGCTTCGGATCGCGCTTGAACAAATCCGGCAGCGCCAGCGCGGTATCGATCTTGGAAATAATGCCGTTGATGCGCGCGATCTCGGCTTCGGCGTTCGAGATCTTCTGCTTCAGCGGGATGCGCTTCTCGGTCTTGTTGCGCGCCGGCTTGTCGCGGCCGCCGTCGCGTTCATTGTCGCCGCGGTCGCGCGAATTGGTGCGCATGCCGCGCGCCGACAGCACCATGCGCCGGTAATCGTCGAGGTCGCCGTCATAGGCCGTGACCGCATGATCGGCGACCACCCACAATTGATCGGCGCAGGCTTCGATCAGATAGCGATCATGGGAGACCATGATGACGGCGCCGGGAAATTCGTTGATCGCTTCGGCGAGCGCCGCACGGCTGTCGATGTCCAGATGGTTGGTCGGCTCGTCGAGAATGATCATGTTGGGACCGAAGAAGGTCGCAAGTCCGAGCAATAGCCGCGCTTTCTCGCCGCCCGACAGGCTTTTCACCAGGGTATCGCCGGCCTTGCCGGAGAACCCGATCGCGCCGGTGCGTCCGCGCACCTTGGTCTCGGTGGCGTCCGGCATCAGCTTGCGGACGTGATCGTAGGCCGAGCCGTCGAGATTGAGCTCGTCGACCTGGTGCTGCGCGAAATAGCCGACCGACAGCTTTTCGGCGCGGGTGACGTGACCGGAGAACGGCGCCAGCTTGTTGGCCAGGAGCTTGACCAGCGTCGACTTGCCGTTGCCGTTGGAGCCGAGCAGGGCGATGCGGTCGTCGGTGTCGATGCGCAAGGTAACGCGATTGAGCACCGGCTTCTTCGGATCGTAGCCGACCGAGACATTGTCGACCGCGATGATCGGCGGCGACAGCATTCTCTCGGGCACCGGAAAGGAAATTTCGCGCACGTCCTGCGTCACCAGCGCGGTGACCGGCTTCATCCGTTCCAGCATCTTGACGCGCGACTGCGCCTGGCGGGCTTTCGAGGCCTTGGCCTTGAAGCGATCGACGAAGGCTTGCAGGCGCTTGCGTTCGTCCATCTGCCGTTTGGCATGCTTGGCGTCGAGCATCTCGCGGGTGGCGCGTTGTTCTTCGAACGACGAGTAGGTGCCCTTGTATAGCGTCAGCTTGGTGCGATCGAGGTGCAGGATCTGGTCGACCGAGGTGTCGAGCAGGTCGCGATCATGGCTGATGACGATCACCGTGCGCGGATAGTTCGCCAGATGATCCTCGAGCCAGAGCGTGCCTTCGAGGTCGAGGTAGTTGGTGGGTTCGTCCAGCAGCAGGAGATCGGGCGCCGAAAACAACGTCGCCGCCAGCGCGACGCGCATGCGCCAGCCGCCGGAAAACTCCGAACAGGACCGGGCCTGATCGGCGGTGGAAAATCCAAGGCCGCTCAGGATCGCAGCGGCGCGGGCCGGCGCCGAATGCGCGTCGATGTCCACGAGCCGGGTCTGGATATCGGCGATGCGCGAAGGATCGTGCGCGGTCTCGGCTTCGGCGAGCAGCGCGTCGCGCTCCAGGTCGGCCTTCAGAACGACAGAGATCAGGCTCTCCGGGCCGTCGGGCGCTTCCTGCGCGAGACTGCCGATACGCCAGCGAGGCGGGATCGAGATGGAACCGGTTTCGGTCGGCAACTCGCCGCGGATCGCATGGAACAGCGTGGACTTGCCGACGCCATTGCGGCCGACAAAACCTACGCGTGCGCCAGGCACGATCTGAACCGAGCTGTGATCGATCAAAAGCCGTCCGGCAATCCGGACCGAAATATCGGTGATTGAAAGCATGCGGGCTTTTCACCGGAGCCGTCCAAAAACGCAACCCGTTAATTGAACGAAATGGAGCCTGGGCAGCGGCGCCTGCCGCAAAATGCCCTAATTCGACGACATTCGGCGGCCGCTGGCGTCCCGTCGGCGCAGTTCATCCATCAAATGTGCCAGATGGGACGGCAGTTCGGATTCCAGCGGGCGGAGGTGATGCTGCAACCGTTCGCCCACGGCATCGCAAATCGATCGGCTGGTCTTGCGATCGATCGCTTCGCTGTTGTCGGTGTGGCTGTTCATGACGAAATCCCGCTCGGTGTTCGGTGAGGTGATGTTGCAGAACCAAGTCACCGGGATGGAAATGGTTTCCCGCCTGGGTTTGGATTGCATTCCCCGCGCGTAGGGATGGCATCAAGGTCGCCGCCGGTTCCGCTCGATGGAACATAGAACAAAGCCCTGGCCGAGAGGTGGCCGGGCTGTTTGATGCGGGATCGGGACGATTGGCTCGATAGCAGCGGTTGACCAGGCGGGGGGCCACGGCGTCGGGTCAAATAGCGCGCGTAAGCCGCCTCCGCGGCCATAGGCCGGTCCGGCGGCTTGTGAAGCGGGGGAGCACCAGTGGCCGCGATGCCAGCCGAACGAAACCGGGGACGCTCGTTCCCGAGGCGGTTCATGATGGTGAAATTGCTGTGATTTCGCTACGGCCGGGGTGCGGGGCGCTGCCCGCGACATTTCGCCCGGTCGCTGGTCGTTCCCGGACGGTCGCTTGCCGTTCCCCGATGGCGCCGATATAAGCGCCGCAACTCCCACCAGTGCTTTTCAAGGACGAGATTATGGCGATTGAACGTACCTTTTCGATTCTCAAGCCCGACGCGACGGCGCGCAATCTGACGGGCGCGATCAACGCGCTGATCGAAAAGGCCGGACTTCGGATCGTTGCCCAGAAGCGCATTCGCATGACCCGCGAACAGGCCGAAACCTTCTACGCGGTCCACAAGGCGCGTCCGTTTTTCGGCGAACTGGTGGACTTCATGATTTCCGGTCCGGTTGTGGTCCAGGTGCTCGAAGGCGAGGGCGCCGTGCTGAGACATCGCGACGTCATGGGCGCCACCGATCCTTCCAAGGCGGCCGACGGAACCATCCGCAAGCTGCATGCGAAGTCGATCGGCGAAAACTCCGTGCATGGTTCCGACGCCGCCGAGACCGCGGCGATCGAAATTGCCCAGTTCTTCTCGGGCAACGAAATCGTCGGTTGATCGACAACGGAAGCGGCAGGCAATAGCCGCTCAGAACGGCCGCGCGCCGGGGGGAATATGTTGTGAACTGGGTAATGCAAATTTTCGATCCGGCGACGATCTCGCACTTCTTCACCCAGTTTCAAGCCGACATGCAACAGCCGGCCTTTTGGGTCGCGCTCGGCAAGATCATGTGGATCAACATCCTGCTGTCAGGCGACAACGCGCTTGTCATCGCGATGGCTTGCCGCGGACTGCCGCCGCGCCAGCGGTTCTGGGGCATGATCCTGGGCGCCGGCGTCGCCGTTTTCTTGCGCATCATCTTCACGGGCATCGTCGTGACGTTGATGGCGCTGCCGTTCCTCAAGCTGGTCGGCGGATTGGCGCTGCTCGTGATCGCGGCAAAGCTGCTGGTACCCGAACACGAGGGCGAGGGCGACGTGGACGCGGCGTCGCATCTGTGGGCGGCCGTGCAGATTGTGGCGATCGCCGACATCGTGATGAGCCTCGACAACGTAATCGCAGTTGCCGCGGCGGCCAATGGCAGCATCCCCCTGCTTGTGATCGGCCTTGCGATCAGCGTTCCCCTGATCGTTGCCGGTGCTGCGCTGATCATGGCGCTGCTCACGCGCATGCCTGGTTTGGTATGGGCGGGCGCGGCCTTGCTGGGCTGGGTCGCCGGTGAGGTCATGGCGACCGATCCCGCGATTGTTCCGCATCTGCGGGCGTTCTTCAACGGTCCGGTCGGCGTCACGCTCGATGCAGTTTTCGCGCCGCTCAGCGTGGTGCCGCAGTTTGCCAATGACGGTCATGGCAGCGAGGTGGTCTTGGGAATCCTCGGCATCATCATCGTGCTGGTGGCGGGATCGATCTGGCGGAAGCGCAAGCTGCAAAGCGAAGCGCATTCCGCGACGGCGGTCTAACAGCTAAGGACACCTGCAACGATAAGTGAATCGTGATCCGTTGGCGTGCGGCGAATTGACTCGGGCGGATTCCTAGGCGGCGCGAACAGGTGTACGTGCCGT
>JAYSPJ010000911.1:0-3688 GCA_043722155.1 Bradyrhizobium sp. | reverse complement strand
ACGGCACGTACACCTGTTCGCGCCGCCTAGGAATCCGCCCGAGTCAATTCGCCGCACGCCAACGGATCACGATTCACTTATCGTTGCAGGTGTCCTTAGTGGAATGGCTTACCCATGGCAGCCCATGTATGATCGCTACGGTAGCGGCAAAATAGATAAAGAGCGCGTCAAGCGCCGTGTCTCGGAGGAATGAGTGGCTTACGCTTTGGAAGTGCGCGGGGTGTCACTGCGCTTCGGTGGCGTGCGTGCGCTGACCGAGGTCAGCTTTGGCGTGAACGATGGCGAACTGTTCTCGATCATCGGCCCCAACGGCGCCGGCAAGACCTCGATCGTCAACTGCATTTCGGGCCGCTACAAGCCGACCGAAGGCAACCTATTCTATCGCGGGCAGGACATCACCGCCCTCAATCCGAATGCGCGACCGCGGCTCGGCATCGGCCGCACCTTCCAGAACCTCGCGCTGTTTCATCATATGAGCGTACTCGACAACATCATGGTCGGCCGCCATCATTTGCTGAAGAACAATTTCGTCACGGGCTCGCTGTACTGGCTGACCGGCGCGCGGCGCGAGGAACTCGAGCATCGCCGCAAGGTGGAGGAGATCATCGATTTCCTCGACCTGCAGTCGGTGCGAAAGGCCACCGCCGGCACCCTGCCCTACGGCCTGCGCAAGCGGGTGGAGCTGGCGCGCGCCATGGCGCTGGAGCCGCAACTGATCCTGCTCGACGAGCCGATGGCCGGCATGAATTTCGAGGAAAAGGAAGACATGGCGCGCTACATCGTCGACCTCAACGAAGAGTTCGGCATGACCGTCATGATGATCGAGCATGACATGGGCGTGGTGATGGATATTTCCCACCGTGTCATGGTGCTGGATTTCGGCCGCAAGATCGCGGAAGGCGATCCAGCCGCCGTGCTGGCCGATCCCCATGTCAAGCGCGCCTATCTCGGCGAAGAAGACGAGGTTCTCGTCGATCCCGACGACACGCCGGCGCCCGCGGAGACCGCGGCATGATGGATTATGCCGGCCGCGTTGCCCAAGCTGACACCTATCCGAAGCTGTTGCGCCTCAACGCAAAAGAGCACGGCGGCGAGATCGCGTTGCGCGAAAAGGATTTCGGGCTCTGGAAAGTATTTTCCTGGAACGACTACCAGGCCCGGGTGCACGACTTCGCGCTCGGCTTGGTCGAACTCGGCCTCGGCCGCGGCGACGTCATCGGCATCATCGGCGACAACCGGCCGGACTGGGTGTCGGCCGAAATCGCCGCCCACGCCATCGGCGCCATGTCGCTCGGCCTCTATCGCGACGTGCTGGATGAGGAAGCCGCCTATCTCCTGAGCCACGGCGAAGCCAAGCTGGTATTCGCCGAGGACGAAGAGCAGGTCGACAAGCTGCTGGCGCTGGCCGACCGCGCGCCGCAGCTCAAGCACATCGTCTATTCCGATCCGCGCGGCATGCGCAAATATGACGATGTCAGGCTGATGGAAGCCGCCAAACTCGCGGAGATGGGGCGCGCGCGCGCCGCGCGCGAGCCCGGCCTCTACGACAGCCTGGTCGACGCCACGAAAGGCGAGGATGTCGCGATTCTCTGCACCACCTCAGGCACCACGGCACATCCGAAACTGGCGATGCTCGCGGCGGGACGGGTGCTGCGGCATTGCGCGACCTATCTTTCGTTCGATCCGAAGGGGCAGGACGACGAATATGTCTCGGTGCTGCCGCTGCCGTGGATCATGGAACAGGTCTACGTGCTCGGCAAAGGCCTGCTGTGCCGGATGAAGATCAACTTCGTCGAGCAGCCCGACACCATGATGCACGATTTCCGCGAAATCGCGCCGACCTTCGTGCTGTTCGCGCCAAGGGTCTGGGAATCGATCGCCGCCGATGTGCGCGCCGGCGTGATGGATTCCTCGCCGCTGAAGCAGAGCCTCTACGAGCTCGGCATGAAGACGGGACTGTCGGCGCTGGCGCATGGCAAGCACTCCGTGGTCGCGGACATGCTGCTGTTCCGCGCGCTGCGCGACCGCCTCGGCTTCAGCCGCCTGCGCTCGGCGGCGACCGGCGGCGCCGCACTCGGTCCCGATACCTTCAAATTCTTCCAGGCGATGGGCGTGCCGCTGCGCACGCTGTACGGCCAGACCGAATTGCTGGGGGCCTACACCTTGCATCCGTTTGGCCAGGTCGACCCCGACACCACGGGCGTACCGATGGCCGATGACATCGAGATCCGCATCGACAATCCGGATATCCACGGCGTCGGCGAGATCGTGGTGCGTCACCCCAACATGTTTCTCGGCTACTACAAGAGCCCGGAGGCTTCCGCCGCCGACATGAAGGATGGCTGGATGCATTCCGGCGACGCCGGCTATTTCAACCCCAACAAGCAGCTGGTGGTGATCGACCGCATCAAGGACCTGACGGAAACCGCGCGCGGCGAACGGTTCTCGCCGCAGTACATCGAGAACAAGCTGAAATTCTCGCCCTACATCGCCGAGACGGTGGTGCTGGGCGCCGGCCGCGACGCGCTGGCGGCGATGATCTGCATCCGCTTCTCGATCATCTCGAAATGGGCGGAGAAAAAGCGGATCTCGTTCACCACCTACACCGACCTCGCCTCGCGACCGGAGGTCTATGCGCTGCTGCGCAAGGAAGTCGAAACCGTCAACGCCACACTACCGCCGGCACAGCGCATCTCCCGCTTCCTCCTGCTCTACAAGGAACTCGACGCCGATGACGGCGAGCTGACCCGTACGCGAAAAGTCCGCCGCAGCGTCATCAACGAGAAATACGCCGGGATTATCGATGCGATCTATGGCGGCAAGAGCGATATCCCGGTCGATACCCTGATCCGCTTTCAGGACGGCACCACCCAGCGCATCCGCACCACCCTGGCGGTGGTCGACCTCGGACGCGATGGGGCTATCGCGGAGGCCGCGGAATGAATACCCAGCTTCTGATCCAGCTTCTGGTCAACGGCCTCGTGGTTGGCACGCTCTACGGCGTGGTCGCGATGTCGTTCGTGCTGATCTACAAGGCGACCCAGGTGGTGAACTTCGCGCAGGGCGAATTGCTGCTGGTCGGCGCCTGGGTGTGCTGGGTGCTGCTGACCAAATATCAGGTGCCGTTCTGGCTCGGCATGCCGATCACCCTGGTCTTCATGTTCGCGTTCGGCATCGCAATCCAGATCGTGATCCTGCGTCCGATGATCGGCGAGCCGATCATCTCGGTGATCATGGTGACGATCGCACTGTCGACGGTGTTCTCGGCGCTGATGAAATGGATGTTCGGCGTCAATCTTCAGCCGTTTCCCCGGATCTTCGCCACCCAGCACGTCAATATCCTGGGGCTTCAGGTGCAGACCGTCTATCTCATGAGCCTGGCCGTTTCAGTGGCGATGATGGTGGGGATGGCGTGGTTCTTCCGCTTCTCCAAATATGGCCTCGCCATGCGTGCGACCGCCTTCAACCAGCAGGTGGCGCAATCGCTCGGCATTTCCGTCAAGAGCGTGTTCGCCATGGCGTGGGCGATCTCGGCGACGGTGTCGGCGGTGGCAGGCGTCGTGGTGGCGGTCGTCAACGGCGTCTCGGCGGGGCTTTCGGCCTACGGTGTCAAGGTGTTTCCGGCGGCGATCCTCGGCGGGCTCGACAGCGTCGGCGGCGCGGTGCTCGGCGGCATCATCATCGGCCT
>JAYSPJ010000910.1:0-2858 GCA_043722155.1 Bradyrhizobium sp. | reverse complement strand
AGCCCGGCCGGAGCTGCGAGCATCGGCCCCACGCCGTAACGCACCTGCAGAATCGCCGTCGTATAGGCGGCAACCGAGAAGAACGCCGCGTGACACAGTGAGAACAAGCCGGCGTGACCGAGCAGCAGGTCCACCGACAGCGCCAAGAGACCGAAGATGAGCATCTGGGTCAGCAAGCTAATCCAGAAGGGCCCAGCCACAAGCGGCAGCGCAATGGCGATTCCCGCCAGGAGGATAACCAGCACGCGTTGGGTTAGGCTCATCGCTTAGTGCGCCTTTCCGTACAGACCGGTCGGACGGAACAGCAGCAGCAGCGCCATGGGCCCGAACAGAACGAAGTAGGAGAATTCTGGAAGCAGCCATCGGCCATAGGCATCGAGCAATCCGACCACCAACGCGCCGACCATCGCGCCTTCCAGACTGCCGAGACCACCGACGATCACCACCACCAGCGCGAACACGAGAATTTCCCACTCCGCGCCGGGATAGAGCGTCAGGAACGCGCCGCCGACCACGCCGGCCATGCCCGCGAGAAACGATGCCAGCGCAGATACGATGATGAACAGGCGATCGACGTTGATTCCGGTGGCATTGACCATCTCGCGATCGTCGACCCCAGCCCGCACCACAGCGCCGAACTGGGTCCGGTGATAGAGCAGCCACAGGACGACACCGACGACGACGCCGAGGACGATCAGCATCAGCCGAAGGGCCGGATACATCATACCACCAGGCAGCTCGACCGCGCCTCGCAGAAAGTGAGGCACCGGGACTTTCAGATTGTCGCCGCCCCACATGTGCAGCGAGATATCACCGATGACAAAGGCGATCCCCACCGTGAGTAGCACCTGAGCCAGGTGATTTTCGCCTGTGCGGCGGATCAGGAAGCGGTCGATGATCAGTCCGAGAACTGCGACCGCGAAGCCGCCGGCGATGATTCCGACCGCGAAACTGCCTGTCGTGCGGGTGACGGTCAGGCCGATATAACCGCCGAACAAATAATAGGCGCCATGCGCCATATTGACCACGCGCATCAGGCCGAACGACAGGGTGAAGCCGCTGGCCAGCAGAAACAGCAAGGCCGCGAAAGACACGCCGTTGATTGCCTGCAGAATGGCACTGGCCATCATGGGGAAAACCGCACAAGGGAGAGCGAGCGCCGGCGCCGCCAATCATCGACGACGCCAGCCTACCGAAGATTAGCGCTTGTAAGGGCCGCGCTTGAGGAACTCTTCGGGCGGGTAGGTCCAGAACTGAGACACAGCCGCATAGGTCTTCACCGGCACGTTGGTGAGGACTTCTCCCAGGATCGGATGCTTGATCTTCTGGATCTTCGAAATATAGACGTTCTGGATCGGGTTATCGTAGGCGTCGAGTTTCAGAGGGCCACGTGGCGCCTTGATTTCGACAGAACGCATCGCCTTCAGAAACGCCTCGCGATCTTCAACCTTGCCGCCGATCTTGTCGATTGCGGTCTTGATCCACAGGCCGGCGGTATAGGCCGACTCTCCGAACCACGACGGCAGCCGCTTGTATTTTGTGGCGAACGCGGTTGTGAACGCAAGGTTCTCGGGCGTATCGAGACCTGCGGCGTAATGCAGCGAATTGCCGATCATGCCGACGGCGCGATCGTCGAGTTGGGGCAGCGCATCCTGGTGCATCCAGTAGCCGCCGTAGATCGTCTTCTTCTTGTCCATTCCGAAGCCGTACCAGGCTTCGAACAGCCGCACGCGGTCGGCACCGACTACAACCGCGACAACAGCGCCGGTATCGGCAGGAATTGAAGCGATCGTTGCGCCATAATCCTTGGTACCGATCGGATTCCAGATCACGCGATCGATCTTGCCGCCAGCCTCGGTGAAGGTGCGCATCATGCCGAGCGCCACTTCCTGCCCCCAAGTGTAATCTTGGGCGATGAACGTGGCATTGCGGACGCCGAGATCCTTGTACAGATAGTCGCCAAACGGATGCCCGATCTGACTCGCGGACACAGCGGTGCGAACCACCGATGGTGTGCGGTCCCATTTGGTCACGCTGTCAGCGCCCGCAGAATCCATCACCAGCGGGACGCCGGTTTCCTTGCTTACCTGCGCAACTGCCGGCCCCTCGTGACCGCAGAGCGGGCCGACCAGCAAGTGAACGTTTTCCTGATGAACCAGTCGGCGCGCCTGGGTCAGTGCCTGGTCCGGATTGCACGTCGTGTCGGCAATTACGTACTCGACCTTGCGGCCGCCGGCCTCGTTCTTGGCTTCTTCCCAGAACAGTTTCCATGCGTCGACCATATCCTTGCCGGACGTGGCGAGCGGACCGGTCACCGGCGCGAGGAGGCCGATCTTGATCGTCCCTTGGGCCAAGGCGCCCTGCCCGATCAAGAGCCCAGCCACGGTGACAGCAGCCGCGAGCAAACCCTGCCCGCGTCCGCGCATGCGGAATATTGCGTCCATTTCGTTCTCTCCCCGTTGCGCTGACCATTGCTTCCGATCAGCTTTCAACTAACCTCCAAGATAAGCTTCTCTGATGTGCTTGTCATCAATGAGTTCGCTGCCGCAGCCCGATTTGCTGATGAATTTTACCTTTTACAGCATGAGGTTTTCGGAACACACAGGCGTCGAATTGGAATCACCTGTTCATGCCGTCAGCGGCCGAGCACCGTTATGCAAGCCACCGCCTCTTCGATGCCGTGGATGCCGCCACCGTTCTCAGCGATCGCAATCCGCGCATCGGCGACCTGCCTAGGGCCCGCCTCGCCCCGCAGTTGTGAAACGAGTTCGTAGATCTGGCCCAAGCCGGTCGCGCCGATCGGATGTCCTTTCGACTCGAGCCCGCCCGACGGATTGACCGGGATGCGGCCGCCGATC
>JAYSPJ010000909.1:0-5689 GCA_043722155.1 Bradyrhizobium sp. | reverse complement strand
AGGGAAAGCCGGATGATCCGGTTGAACCTGTGGTCCACTCGTGCGCTCGTTGTGCGCACGACCGCGGGTGCAATCGGCGCCCGGCTTTCCCTGCGCCCTTCTCTTCAAGAAGGGTGAAACGAATGCAAACCTCGGGCGCATCGCGCGGCGAGAATGCGGACGTGTATCTGCTTGCTGTTTGAAATTTGAATCGGAACTTCACAGCGTCATTGCGAGGAGCGCTCTTGTCCGCCGAAGCCCGCCTTCGGGCGAAGGCGGTTGCGACGAAGCAATCCAGCTTTCGCCGTCGTTGCGAAAAAGATGGATCGCTTCGCGGAGCCTGTCATCGGCGCGCATTCGCGCGACCCGTTGGCTCGCAATGACGTCGATAGACTGGCGCGCACCGGCTACTGGCACGCCTGCAACTGTCTTCGACCCGCCTTCCAGAGAAGGGCATTAAAAAATGCCAGCTTACACCGCGAGCACCTCGACGATCCGGCTCCTGATGTCCTCGCGCTCTTCGGGACCGGTATCGGCATCGAAGCTGACGTCATAGGCGATCATCGCGGGGCGTTTCAGCACCACGATGCGGTCGCCGATCTCGAGCGCTTCGCTGATCGAATGGGTAATGAACACGGCGGTCTTGCCGTTCTCCTTCACCAGCCTGACGAATTCCGCGCGCAGCCGTCCGGCGGTGGATTCGTCGAGCGCCGAGAACGGCTCGTCGCAGAGCAGGATATTGGCATTGGTGGCAAAGGCGCGCGCGATCGAGACGCGCTGACGCATGCCGCCGGACAGCGCGTGCGGATAATCGTTCTCATGTCCGCCGAGGCCGAGTTTGGTCAGCCACTGCTGCGCGGTGGCGCGCCGCTCGGCGACCGGTATCTCCAGCATCTCCAGCCCGAGCTCGACGTTCTGGATCGCGGTGCGCCACGGCAGCAGGCGGTCGTTCTGGAACACGATCGCCATTTTGCCGCGGAACGAATCGAATTCCGCGAAGGGATCGCGGCCGCTGACCCGCACCGTGCCGCTGGTCGGCTCGGTCAGCCCTGCGATCATGTTGAAGATGGTCGACTTGCCGCAGCCGGTCTTGCCGAGCAGCGCCAGCATCTGGCCGGGGCGGACGTCCAGATTGAGACCGTCCACGGCGCGGAAGGCGGCGTCGGTGCCCACCTTGCCAAACACTTTTGAAACGGCATCGAGGTGAATGGCCGAATCCAGCGGCGTGACGGTGTCCCTCATATCGCGCGCTCCGACACCGCGCGATAGCGAAACGCGGTGTTTTCGATCAGCGTCAACGAGCCCTGCACGATCAACACGAAGAACACCAGTTGCAGCGTCCAGGCCAGCGCGCCGGCCATGTCGAACAGCTGCTGCTGCTGCAGCAACTGGTAGCCGACGCCGCCGGTGGCGCCGACCAGTTCGGCGACCACCACCACCCGTGCGGAATTGCCGAGATTGACTTTCCACGCCGTCAGGATGTCGGGCAGGATCGCCGGCGCGATCATCACCCGGAACAGCTTTAGCCGGCTGGGCCGGAAACTGAACACCATTTCCATCAGGTCGCGGGACATCCCGCGCAGCGCGCCGAGCACCTGGAACGTAAACGCCGGCAGCGTCGTCAACACCATGATGAAGAGGATACGAAACTCGACTCCGTGAAACCAGATGATGGCGAACACCACCCAGGACAGCGCGGGGATGCCCTGAAACAGCGTCAGGATCGGCGACAGAAACTTGTCGATGGCGCGGGAGCGCATCATCAGCAGCGCCAGCGCGGCGCCGATGACGAAGGAGACGGCGAGCCCGGCCAGAATGCGATAGACAGTCGCCAGCACATCCTTGAACATCGATCCGTCGGAGAAGATCTCCAGACAGCGCCAGAACACGTCGATCAGCGAAGGAAACAAGAACCGCGGAAAGAACAGCGAGGCGAATTGCCAGAGTGCAATCACCACGACGAAAGGCAGAACCGACGACCCCAGCCGTTTCGCCGCCGCGGACAGCATGTTTTCCGGCGGCGGCGATCCGGCCTGGGGCGCGGCCTGGCTCATTTGCCGGGAGCCTGGTAGATCGTGGCCGCGGAGGGATCCGACGGGAGGTGGGCAATCGATTTGCCGGCGGCATAAACCGAATTGATCTCCTTGCGCACGTCGGAAGCCCACTGCACGTTCATGCCGAGCCGGTCATTGGCGCGAATGAGTTCGGAAATCGCCTTGTGATCGTCGGGCGTGCCTTTGGGGACGATCACTTTCGCCGCCTCATCGGGGTGCGCTGTGATCCATTCGGAAGCTTCCTTGTAGGCGGCGTAGAGTTTTCCAACCAGCTTCGGGTTCTTCTCCGCCCAATCGATGTGCGCGGCGACGCCGAGATAGGGGATATTGCGGCTGCCGGTGAATTTCTTCCAGCTGTCGGCAATCGCGAGGTCGATGGTCCGCATCTCCGGCTTCTTCGACAGCAGCGTCGTATAGGCGGGTTCCCAGAGCTGCACCGCCGTGGCGCGGTCGGCCAGCGCGTAGCCGATCAGGCCGGGGGTCGCGGTATTGACCACCGAGAATTTCGAGGTATCGGCGCCGAGTTGGCGGGCGAACCAGTCGAACATCACCCAGTTGGTGGTGCCCTTGGCCGCGGCGACGTCCTTGCCTTCGAGGTCCTTCAGCGTCTTGATCTCGGGCCGAGCGGTGACGACCGCGCCCCAGAAGTCGAACAGGTTGAACAGATAAGTCACCTTGACCCCGCGGATATCGGCAAGGCCAACCGTCATCAGCGACGCGCTGCCGCCGAGCTTGAACTCGCCGGAGTTGAATTGCGCGGTATAGGCGTCGGGGGTGCGCTCCTCGAACTTGATCGCAAGGCCGTGCTTCTCATCGAACTTCTGCGCCTTGATCACCGGCGGCAGGAACGCGCCGAGCGAAGGCGGGCTGAACACGACAATCGAGAGCGGCTCCGGCGCTTGCGCGGCTGCCGGCCCCGCCAGCAACAGCGCCGAGACGCAGGCCAAACCGAAACGAACTTTTTTCATGGTTATCCTCCCGACAATTTTCTCGTTAAAAGCACTTATGCAGCGCCCTCGGCTGGTGTCTCGACTTCTTTTCGGAGTGCGACAAAGAACCGCCCGACCAGGTGCTTCGACACGCTGCTCAATATCCGCTGGCCGACGCCGGCCACCAGCCCGCCGATCTCGCCATTGCCCTGAAAGGTCAGGCGCGAGGCGGCGGGTCCTTCCGGCGCGATCTCGAACCGCGCGCTGCCATTGCCATGGCCGAGCGTTCCGGCGCCGGAAACCTTGATGCTGCAGGCTTTCGGCGGCGCCTTGTCTGCCAGCGAAATCTCGCCCTCGAACGAACCGCCCACCGCGGCGACGCGCAACTGCATCTCGACCTTGTAGGCGTCGGGCGCGATCTCGGTCATGGTCTTGCAGCCGGGGATGCAGCGCGTCAGCACGCCGGGGTCGTTGAGCGCTTTCCAGAGCACCTCGACAGGAACCTGGATGGTTTCGGCGCCGCCGATATCGAGCTTCATGACGAACGCCCTTACAATCCGAACAGCCGCTGCGCCAGGCCGCCATTGATGGCGGCACGCTCGGCATCGGAGAATTTTGCTTCCGCGACGATCCTGGTGGGCGCGAGATCGCCGATCGGGAACGGCATGTCCGAGCCCATCATGATCCGCTCGGGACCTACGATGTCGGCTAGATAGCGCAGCGCGCGCGGGTCCTGCACGATGGTGTCGTAGTACATCGCAGCCAGCGCCGCGTCGGGATCGCCGAGTTTTTCCTTGTCGAGCGAATAGTTCCGGCGCAGCCGGCCGATCACGTAGGGCAGCGCCGCGCCACCGATGCCGGCCACGATCCTGGCATTGGCATAGCGGGTGACGTGGCCGGCATAGATCAGCCGCGACATCGCAATCAGCGTATCGGTGATGCGCCCCACTGCATTCGCCATGCCGTAATCATGGACGCGGTCGTCGCCGCTCTCGAACACCGGATGGACGAACACCACCGAGCCCAGTTCGTTGGCGGCTTCCCAGAACGGTTTCAGCGCGGGATCGTCAAGCACGCCGCCTTTGCCTTTCGGCTGGGTGCCGATCATCGTGCCCTTGAAGCCCGCGGCATGCGCCTCGCGCAGCACTTCGGCAGCGCGCGCGCCGTCCTGCAGGGGGACGGTGGCGAGCGGCACGAAGCGCGGCTCACGCATCGCGGTTTGCGCCAGATGGGTATTGATCAGCCGCGACCAGGCCGCGCCCTCCTCCGCCGGCACTTCGTAACCAAACATATCGAGCCAGCCGCCGACCACCTGACGCTCGATCTTCTGTTCGTCCATCCATTTCAGGCGGGCGGGCAGATCGCTCAGCGGTTTTGACACAGGCCGGGTCGGCTTGCCGCCGGCGAAAGAGAATCCGAGGCTGCCGGCGTCCTCGATCAGGCGGATCGACGGAAACTGTGAGGCCTGAGAGCGGATCGAATCCAAAAGGCTTGGCGGTACCAGATGGGCGTGGCAGTCAATGATCATTTGGCTTGCTCTTGCGGTTTGCCTCGTTGCGCGTCGGCGATGGCGTCGCCGATGGCGGAAATGCGAATGGGAAGCTTGTTGAAGGAAATCCCGAGCGGCGACACGCAGTCATTCACCGCGGCCGAGATCGCAGCGGGGGCGCCGAGATAACCGCTTTCGCCGGAACCTTTCTGCCCGAACACAGTGAAGGGCGACGGCGTGCAGTGATGCACGATCTCGACTTCCGGCACTTCGTGGGCGGACGGCAGCAAATAATCCATGAAGCTCTGGGTCATCAGGTGACCTTCGTCATCATAGACGAACTCCTCCAGCAGGGCCGCGCCGAGGCCGTGCGCGAGGCCGCCGAGCGTCATGCCCTTGACGATGTGCGGGTTGATGACCGTGCCGCAGTCATGGCCGATCACGTAACGCCTGATCTCGGGCTTGCCGAGCGCGGGATCGATCGCCATCAGCACCACATGAAACTCGAAGGAGTGGCACGGATACATCTGCACGCGGCCGTCCTTCGGCAAAGCGCCGCCGGTCGGCACCTGCATCACATGCGTGCTTTCGAGACCAGGCTCCATGCCCTCGGGCAACAGATGATACTGGCGATGGGCGATGGTGATGAGTTCGATCCAGCCCAATTGCCTGTCGCCATCCGCGACGCCGCCGCTGGCGTAGGCGACCTTGTCCCCGGAAACACCAAATTGATGCGCGCCGATCCGCACCAGCTTTGTCTTCAGCTTTTGCGCGGCGTGAAACGCAGCACCGCCAAGCATGATCGCCATGCGGCTGCCGACCGGCGAGTTGGACGGCAGGCACGCCAGTGAATCCGGCCGGATCACCCGGATCAGATCGGGCTCGATCTGCAGCACCTCGCCGACGACGGTCGCGACCAGGGTCTCGTGTCCCTGTCCCGACGAGGTGTTGTGGATGGTCACCGTGACAAAACCGAGCGCGTCGATATTGATGCGGCAGGAATCCATCCAGGTGGTGGTGGTGTTCTTTTCGTTGAGCAGCGGCTCGAACGATGAATTGGCGCCTGACGGCTCCAGGCACGCCGCGATGCCGATGCCCGCCAGCAGGCCGGAGGCGCGCAGGCGATCGCGCTCCTTCTCCATGGCGGCGAAATCGATATGCGCGAACACCTTGTCGACCACGGTGTGGTAGTCGCCGCTGTCATAGGTGCTGCCGCTCGGGATCAGATAGGGGAACTG
>JAYSPJ010000908.1:0-3185 GCA_043722155.1 Bradyrhizobium sp. | reverse complement strand
ACGGCCGCTGAACAGTGTGTCGCGATCTGGAAACAATGTGCTGCCAAAGACGACATGATCGATGTCGGTCGGCTTGAGGCCCGATCGTGAGATCGATGCCTTGGCCGCATACGCCGCCAAATCGGTCAAGGGGACTTCGCGCAGCGACTTGCCGAAGTCTCCAAACGGCGTGCGGATGCCGGCTGCCAGAACGATATCGGTCATGATGATTGCCTCGATTACGACCTAGGTGAGGTGGACAGGGAGTGCCTTGATCCCGCGAAGAATGACACTGTCATTCCAGTCCGGGGGACCGTCGCCGATCAATCGAATATTGGGGAAGCGCTCGGCGAGGCGCTTGATTGCGATCTGTCCTTCCAGGCGTGCCAGCGGTGCGCCCAGACAGAAATGTATGCCGTGTCCGAAGGTGATATGCGGATTATGCGTGCGCGCGATATCGAAGCGATCCGGGTCAGGGAACTGGGCTCCGTCTCGGTTGGCGGAGTTTGTGAAAGCGAAAACTCGCTGCCCCTTCTTAAGCACTTTACCGCCGAACTCGACATCGTTGACGACCACACGAGCGAGGGCACCGCTTGGGCCATCATACCTCAGCCATTCCTCGATAGCCGGTTCGATGAGATCGAGGTCGTCGACGAGGCGTTGCCACTGATCCCGACAACGCATTGAGTGGTAAAGCCCGTTTCCCAGCAGGTTGGATGTCGTTTCGTGGCCAGCAAATAGAAGCAGAATGCACGTGGCAATGACTTCGTCTGCGGTCATGACCTCCTTTTCGTCGCGGGCCACGACCATCTGACTGATGAGGTCGCCGCGCGGCTCAAAGGTTCGTTCTGCCACGATGCAGCGAAAATAATCGGCCATGAAACGAGCACCGGCCTCGGCACGATTGTACTTGTCTGGTGAGGCGCGAGACGTGCCGATGAACAGTGCGATTTCGTCCGACCAGACCTTAACGCGCTTGAGATCGTCTCGCGGCACACCAAGCAGATCCATGATGACAGTGGCTGGCAGCGCATAAGAAAAATCGGCAATCCAATCAGCCGTCTCCCCAGACGTTTGCTTCGATGCCATGTCATCCAGCAGCAGATCGACGACCGAGACAATATTCGGCTTCAGCATGTCGATGGAGCGAGAAGTGAACGCTTTCGTGAACAGGCGTCTTAGCCGGGTATGATCGGGCGGGTCACGAAACACCATCCAGTTGCCGAGATATGTCATCAAGTTGATGTAACTGGACTTGCGCACATCAGGTGCCGCGGCAAAAAAGGGCGCTAGCCGGTCCGCGGAGACCTCGGCATTGTTCATTGCAAGCGCTTTGACGTCATCGTAGCGCGTCACCACCCAAGCCTTCATGGGTTCCGACCAATGAACCGGATCTTCCGTACGGAGCCGGCTGAAGATCGGGAAAGGGTTGGCATTCGTCGAGGGATCGGCAAAATCGATTGTCAGCATCAGCACACCCATCTGACCGAGCGTCGGGTCACGCTAGCAACAACGCAATGGCCAAACAAGTGTTTGGTTGTTACATATCGGGCATGACAGTTGCGCGTTCCAAGAAGCTGGCAGCCGAGCCCTCCGACCGAAGGATGGAAATCCTGTCTGCCGCAGCTCAACAATTTGCACTGAAGGGTTATGCGGCGACGTCGATGCGGGATATCGCGGCCGTAGCAGGGTTGCTCGCGGGCTCGATCTATCACCACTTCGCGTCGAAGGATGACATGGTACTAGAAGCCTATAAGGCTGGAGTGGAACGTGTTATTGCTGCGCATGACCTTGCAATTGCCAATGTTTCAGACCCGTGGGATCGCTTGGAGGCTGCATGCGTCGCGCATCTCGAATGCCTTCTGGCAGACGACGCGCTTGCTAGGCTGTTACCGCTCGACCTAAGGCAATTGCCAGCTGAGCTCCGGCGGAAGTTGGTCATAGAGCGGGATCGCTACGAACGTCGCTTCTTGAAATTGGTCAACGGCGTTGTGGTTGCGCATGAACCAGATGCGCGCTTTGCACGCATGATGCTGCTTGGCGCTCTGAACTGGACGACGACATGGTATAAGCGTGGCGGCGAAGCGCCGAGGAAGATCGCGTCAGCTTTTGTCCGATTGCTGCGCGGTGGGTTTGCGACTAGGCGATGAGCCTCCCCGCTGGAAAATCGATCAGTTACAGACTTGAACTCGGCGAAGTTGCCAGCCATATCCATCCCAGTATCGCTCGCGAACCAAGCGACAGACTGGCTCTTCGATGTAGACCGGCTCTGGCGCGTAATAAACCGGCGGCGGAGCAGGACGTGCTGCCAGGGCGCCGCCGAGCAGCGCGCCGCCGATAAGACCGCCCACGACGCCAGCGGCAATTTGACCATTCTCCGCTCTTGCTGAAGCAGGCAACCAAAGCGGAGTCGCGGTTAAAGTAACAGCCAGGATAGTCGAAGCGATTTTGCCCATCACATTTTCCCTTCGTCGCCTTACGCGGCCATTATAGTGCCAGTTATACATTCCGCGATTAACGCTTTCTTAAGCGGGCGTGCGATTTGACCAAATTATTGTGCAAACGCGCTCCGGCGGTGCTCTGCAGCATCCCTGGAGCGCGCTTCCACCTCGTCTGATCCCCTTCATCTCGGCGGAGGACAAGGCTGACCATTTTGAAGCGTGCACGGCTTTGCTGCCGCCGGTGGTGGTGGCGGAGGAGCCGGTCGCGCAACAGGAGGCGGTGGCGGCGGCGGCGGAGCCGGTCGCGCAACAGGAGGCGGTGGCGGTGGCGGCGGCGGAGCCGGTCGCGCAACAGGAGGCGGTGGTGGCGGCGGCGGCGGAGCCGGTCGCGCAACAGGAGGAGGTGGCGGCGGCGGCGGTGGCGGAGCCGAGCGCGCTGCGGGCGGCGGAGGTGCCGACGGCGCGGTCGGGGGTGCGACAGCAGGTGCCTTCGGTTGATTAGGCGCAGATAACGGCTGTCCGCCTTTGGTTTCGGGCAACGTCGTTCTCGGTGCCTGTGCCGGAGCAGCAGGTGGTACCGGCAATGGTGCAGCGGGCAGCGGCTGACCTGCTTTGGTGTCGGGGACGAGCTTCTGCCCGGGCGCAGGCGATGCTGTCGGCGCAGGCGTTGGCAGCGGTTGACCTGCTTTGGTGTCGGGGACGAGCTTCTGCCCGGGGGGCGGCGAAGCTGTCGGCGCCCTGCCACTTGCAGGTGGCGTTCCCGGG
>JAYSPJ010000907.1:0-4356 GCA_043722155.1 Bradyrhizobium sp. | reverse complement strand
ATCGATCAGCCGATTGACCTCGCCGCCTGAAACGATAACTTCATGTTGCCCGGAGAACGCGCCAAACTCAATTCCAACCACTTTCCGGACGGCACCCGGCCAAATTCGTTTAGACACAATCAGTCAACTGCTGCCAGCCTTCACGCTACAGCGATGCACCGTGTTCGAAAGCCACAACCGTCCGCTCATGGGCGTCCGTCTATTTCTTTTTCTGCGCCGCAGTCCGCGCATCCGCGATGGCTTGTTTAAAGCCGGCGGCATCGAGTACCCCCGGCACCCTGAATGTCCCGATAATGAAGGCAGGCGTACCCTGGAAGCCGAACGCCTCAGCCTGTTCATTGTTGCGAGCCAACAGGGCTTCTATCGCGGGCTTGTAGGTTTCCATGTCTCGCTTCGCGCGATCGACATCGACACCGGCCTCTCCAAGCAAATTTTGAACGACTTCCTCGTTCAGTCTCGTGCTGGCTCCGATGAGCGCTGCGTGCGCCTTATGGTACTTGTTCTGATATTTAGCCGCGAGAACCATTTTCGCTGCAAATTGCGAAGCGCCGCCAAAGATCGGCCAGTCCTTCATCACGATGCGCAGCTTACCATCCTCTTTCGCGATCTTGAGAAGCTCCGGGGCAACCTTCTTGCAGTAAGGACACTGATAATCGAAGTATTCAACGATGGTGATATCACCCTGGGGGTTTCCGATCGACGGAATGTCCGGGTCACGGAGCACGCTTTCCCTAAAAGCGTCTGCGGTTTCGCCTCGTGCTCCCGGCACGAAGCTGATAAGCGCCCCGAGAGAGAACGTGGATGCGACAACGAATGCAATGAACGATTTCTTCATGGGGTAACCTGTTTCTTTGGGGGGTTATTTGATACTGCTGCAGCCTCATTGAAAGCGGCCGATACAGACGAGGTTGAAAGGATTTCCGAAAGAGCGATGCCGTCCGGAGCCCTGGGGCCAAAGACGATGTTGAAGGGAATGCCGAAGCGCCCGTGTTCACGCATGAACTGTGCGATTTCGGTGTCCGGCCTGGTCCAGTCGGCCCGCATCGGTACGACGTCTGAAGAAAGACGCCCCGCAACCTCCTGCCTATCGATGACAAGCGCCTTGTTGATCTTACAGGCGATGCACCAGTCCGCTGTAACATCTACGAACACCGTGCGACCCGCACCGACCAGCACCCGCAGATCGCTGCTTGAGAACGTGCGCCAGGGTATCTCGCTCCGGGGGGACGCTTGAGGTTGCGGCGCGAATACCGCAAAAACAGCGACGATGAGCCCGATCGTCCCCGTGGTTGTCGCGACCATTTTCAGAGGGGCGCCCTTCAACAGGCTCAGGGCGGCCAACCCTAACGTCAATGTCGCGCCAAGAGAGATCGCAAACGTCCGGCCTGCTACCTCGCCAAGTACAAGCAAGAGCCAGCCGGCGGTCACGACTAACGCCACACCAAAGATCCGCTTGACGTATGCCAGCCAAGGTCCGGGCCGTGGGATGACGTTTGCCATTGCAGGAACGGCCACGACGAGCAGATAGGGCGACGCCATGCCGACGCCGAGAGCCGTGAAGATTGCGAATATCTCGGCGGTCCCCTGCGACAGTGCAAAACCAACGGCAGTGCCGACCAACGGCGCGGAACAGGGGGTTGCAAGCAGCGTGGCCACGAATCCGCTCAGAAAATGCGAGGTCGTCGATGAGCCACCTGCGATGCCGCTTACCCGGGTCAGGAAGCCTGACGATACCGGGAGGCTGAAAAGCCCGAACTGATCCGCCGCGAACAGGACAAGGACCACCGCCATGCCACCGAGAAACCAGGGTTGTTGAAACTGGATACCCCATCCGACACTGGCGCCGGCAGCCTTCATGCCGGCAAGCCCGCCGGCCAGCAAAAGAAAGGAAACCAGGACTCCCGCGGCCGTGGCAGCAAATCCCTTGCGAACCTGGCCACGATCGGCCGCGCTGCCGTGAATGAACGAAAGAAGCTTCAGCGAAAGCACCGGAAACACGCAGGGCATGAGGTTCAGAATGAAGCCCCCGACGAGCGCGATGCCAATGAGAGCAAGCATACCGCCCGGTACATCGGACGCCGGCTGATCCACTGGGCTCGTCGCGCCAGTTCCTCCGTTTGCCTGCGGTGCGGGTGATACAGCCAAGACGGCTGCGCCGTCGGAAACGATGGTCGCCGTCACCGTACGCGTCCTGATGCTTTCGGCAGTCTCGCCGGGCAGGTTCACGGTCAGGGTCGCCCGATTACCATGCTCAAAGGTCACGACAGGCTTGTCGCCGCTCAATGCCGGATCGCTCTCGATGAACGCATCGGGCGCACTAAGTGGCTTGGACGAAGCGATCTCGATCTTTAGCGACGCTGGGCCCGTTGGAGACCGCTCGACCGAGAGAACGGAAAGCACATTGGACGTAGGCTGCGGCACCCGAGATCGCCACGTATCGATGGCCGTTTGGGAGTGTCCGTTTGCGCCAGGCTGTATCGTGGCGCCGAGCACTAGCTCTTCCCGCACACAGATGGTGCTGCAAGCGTAGACCGCGATCTTTAGATGAATCCGTGTCTCGATGCCTAAATCGCGGACCTTGATTTTAACGGGAAACAGGACCTCATGCGTGTACCCAACCGACTCGAAGCCGAGAATCGATAGCCGGGATGGTGCAGGCCAGTTCACCTCAGCACTGACGACGTTGGACGAGCCGGACCAATCGAACTCAGTCGGAAGGCCGGCGTCCCCCGGCGATTTCCAGTAGGTTTTCCAGCCAGGACCAAGGTCTACACGTACACCGATCCAGGTGACGTCCGGTTTTCCCGCTTCCGAGCTACCCGTCAGAAGGTCGGCTTTGATATCGGGCTTCTGAGTTGCCGCTTGGACAAAGGGCTGGCCCTGCGCCTCGGGTACCGCGGATATCAGAGCGAGCGCCACCATCGCGCGAAATACAAAATGCCTCATCTCAGCACCTCAGCTTTGGTGAGCAGATTGGCCTCGATTGACGAGGCTGCACGTGCTTCCTGTTCTGAGAGCACAACGACCTTGGACCCGACCGGCACACGGTCGAAGAGATCGATCACGTCCTGATTTAAAAGCCGGATGCATCCGCTCGAAACATTCTTCCCGATGCTTTCGGGCTCGTTCGTCCCGTGAATGCGAAACAGCGTGTCCTTGCCGTTCTGGAACAGGTACATCGCACGCGCGCCGAGCGGATTCTCGATTCCCGCAACCATGCCTTGACGGTACTGCCTAAGCTCGGGCTGCCGAGCGACCATGGCGGATGGCGGCGTCCACGTCGGCCACTGCGCCTTGCGGCGGATGTCCGCCGTTCCTGTCCATCCGAACCCATCACGGCCCACGCCAACTCCATAGCGCATCGCAAAGCCACTCTCCTGCACGAGATAAAGAAACTTGGCATAGGGATCGACGACGATGGTGCCGGGCGGATGTTGAGTCGCGTATCGGACACGTCGTTTGACGTACTTTGGGTCAATCGTTTCAGCTTTGACCGCTGGAATTTTGAAGGCGCTGTCGGTAAGTGCGGGATATTGCGGCTGCCGGGGCGGCGCATACGACGCCTCCTGGAGCGTTGCCTGATTGCAGGCGGCCAACAGGACGGTCAATCCGGCTGTGCAAAGCACGCGCAGGCACGGATGCGCCGCCGCACGAAGCGCGGCTAATGGCGATGTCATGAGAAGTCTCCGAAGGGATCTATGGACGCAATAATAGCGTCAGCGCGAAGCTGACCTTATGCGTCGATCCGTGGAGGCCGGTACTGGGGAGCGGCAAGCCACTGCACCTCGAGCCGCTTGTCAGCGTAGGGCAATATTCCGGCCTTGCCGTGACTGGGTTCCACAATTGCTGACGTACTGATCTCTAACCCAATCAGTGCACCGACACTGCACAACGTGCCGACGGCGCCCGGAACCACCCGCTTGCATGGTTTCCCGCCCTTAACCGAATGGCTTTGAGCAAAAGCCGCCTGAGCAGGTTCGGCTTTGGAAAACCCGCGCGCAAAGGACGGCTGCACGAGCGATACCAGGATCCCCAAAATGCAGAGTAGCGCGAGCAAGCCGATCGGCCGTCTCGCGGTTCCGCGCATGGAAATGAAGATAAGACCGTGCATCCGCACCTTTTCACTCAGGCTCGTAGCGGGAGGCAAATCAACGTTACGTGACGCAACGACAATTCCATGGTTAGCAATTTCATAAGCTCTTGCTACATTAGAACAGAATAATAGACAACCAAAAAGATGAACAAATTGCCCAACGCCTCGAAAGATCTTGCCGATTTTCAAAGGAACGCCGCGGAAGTTGCGGGAATTCTGAACGCGCTGGCCAACGAGCGACGCTTGATGATCTTGTGTCAGTT
>JAYSPJ010000906.1:0-3022 GCA_043722155.1 Bradyrhizobium sp. | reverse complement strand
CCATCTTCGAAATCAACGTCGACAGCTACCGCCGTCGTGCCGCACTCGAACGCAAGCAAAAGGGCGCCGGACGGCCACAGAGCTACGCGACAATCAAGGGTCTCGAAGGCGTGTCGCTGCGCGACAATCAGACCGAACAATGTCGTTCCCGTCGCGGTCACAGTCTCTCATCCTGATTGTCGCATCTTCTCACACAGATTGTCGCGCCATAGGCGCGGTCATTCTGTGACAGCGGACGACATCTGGAAGGTTGAGCCGGACGAGGCCAAGGCAATCTACCACACCGCGTATTGGAACACCGTCCGGGGTGGAGAGCTTCCAGCCGGCGTCAACCTGGTGGTGTTCGACGTGGCGGTGAACAGCGGGCCGCGGCGCGTGATACGCATGCTGAAGGAAGCAGTGCGCGTCTCCGCCGACGGCCTGTTCGGACCAGTGACCATGCGGGCGGTGATGGTGTCGCCGGCGGCTGGGCTCATTGACACATTGGCTGGTATCCGCCGGCGGTTCTATGAATCCTTGACCCAGCGGGACCCCTCGCAATGTCAGTTTCTCGCCGGGTGGCTGAACCGCGTCGCAGCCACGACCGCCGCGGCGCGCCAGATACTGTGACACAGCCTCCCCACCGCCTACGTCGCTGAGACGGCCTCATCCAGTGAGAACGTCGCGGCAATGGCGTTGAACTCATCATCAAAATCCGGTTGCACACGCGGCAGGCCCCATCTCGGCAAGGTTAACAGCCGCAACTGCTGGCCGCCATGCACCGCATCGAACGTGTCGTCGATGTCGAGCGTGATCCGCTTGGGAACCTGCCGGAAAGACCCGCAATAAAGATCAATCATGGCCCGACCCATGCGCAGCAACGCGCGCCGGTCGGGCAGGTTTTCCAGACAAGAGATGGTCGATTGCGAACACAGCGCCTGATCCGATGGCAGCAGATCAAGTGCCATCTTGAACATCGGATCACGGCGCAGACTGGAGGCATCGTTGCCGTCTTCGTAGCCTGCCGCGATCATCAGCAGTCGAAAACGGATGATATCGGCCAAGCTGTGCGTGATCTGATCCGCCGCACGCGGGTCCACCATGCAGGCGGCCAGGCGATCCGCGACAGGAATACGTCGCTCGACCTCGCGCAACACCAGAACGCCACCGTCCGACGACAGCACACCACCGTCGAATTTGGCCACAACGGTCTTGCCCGACACGGGTGACAAGCCAAGCAGCGGCAGAATAAGATCGGTCATGGCGGGTGTGGTCTCACCGAAATGGCGCAGATTGGCGTCAACAACCAAATCATACGCTAAATCAGTGAGTTAAACTACATCCGCCATACCGCCGTGCATAATGCAGGCTAGGTAGGCTCGCAAGGGCGGGCACTGTTCGCTGTTAAACTGGCGGCGCTGGATCGCAATGCGGCAGAGGCGGAGGCAGGCTGATGGAGGCGAATTTCTCTGCCTGCCTCAAACCATAGCCGGCGAGACGGAATGGACGCGCCAACCATTCATCTCGCTGCCACCGCAATTTGGCGAACTCGACAACCGGCCATATTCAGCTTGGCTGTCAAACTACCCAAAAGGCCGCCGCTGCTTCAGGATGAAAGGCGTCACCCAGCCGCCGCCCGACGTCGCGCGTAGAGCGATGGCGGATTAAGGACATCGGTACCACACAGATCGGTAAACTGATCCACAAACTGTTGCTCATCAGGCTCTGCAAAGATGGAGGCCCATCTATCGGGATTGGCGTGCGCTCGGATCCAGACCTCTGCATCGTCGCCGACAGGGACATGCACGGGCCCATCCTGGGTGGCGGCGCGGAAAATTGCTTCAGCGACAATATCCGGCGGTGCGCCCTCTTCCAATTGCGCACCAAAACTGCGCGACAGCCGACCAGTTGCCTGGCTGTAGTCAGCCACTTCCAGTACGTCTGATCCCGGTTTAGTCCAGATCGGCGTTACGATCACGCCAGGCTCTATGCTGACGACACGGATACCCAACGGACGTACTTCCATAGCCAAAGTTTCCGTCAATGCGGCAAGCGCAAATTTCGTGGCAGTGTAGTAGCCGTGCGTCGGCAGCGTTATTCGCCCCATTACGCTAGCGACGTTGACAATTGCGCCTGCACGACGTTCGCGAAATGAGGGCAGCATGGCCTGCATCAAGCGCACGGCGCCAAAGAAATTCGTCTCAAAGAGATCTCGGATATCTGCCATCGGCATCAATTCCACCGGGGCGACCGCCCCGATGCCCGCATTGTTCACAAGCACATCGACAGGCCCGATCTCTTCAACGGCCCGCCGTACAGAGTCATCATTATTCACGTCAAGGGCGATAGGTATGAGGGGCAGTCCATCGGCTAGCCCCTTCTGCAAGCCCTCGGATGCGCCAGCATTGCGGGCGCCAGCGTAGACCCGATATCCGCGCTTCGCGAAAAGCAGTGCAGTCTCTAGGCCAATTCCCGTACTCGTGCCCGTAATCAATACAGACTGCATGTTTCTGATCCCCAATTTTGTGCTTGGACGAGTTGCCAAGACGTCCGAGCGGTCGCAGCATCCTGAGGAGACGATAATCGATATTCCGGATCAATGACAATGTCGGGGGCCGCGGGATCGAATAATCCGTCAAACAATCGGAGTATATCCTATAGCTCGATCAGGAAATTCGCCATTTTGGGCGCAAATCAGGTTTCAAATACCCTGGGATGAATCGGCTGCCGGCCTGGTCCTCACCCTCCATAAAGTGTTGGCAGCCGGCTAGCAGTTGCGAACGCTAAGTGAACTACCCTCGAAGGGCGGTCTAATGGAGGCGAATCTCCAAGCCGGCCTTCGGCATGTGCTTGCCTTGAAGGTTAGGTTTACCAATGACCCGTCCGACCATGGCGGCGCCACCAATTGGGGCATCACGGCGGCCACGCTGGCGTGGCCGCCCGATGAACAACGGTTCGCTCGTGCGGTTTATCTGCCGACAATCTGCTTAGCCCGTTCCATACTAGCGCGCTGAACATCGGCCTCAGCGCCCAGTTTGACGAG
>JAYSPJ010000905.1:0-4105 GCA_043722155.1 Bradyrhizobium sp. | reverse complement strand
AGCCCGGCGCCGAATTTGAAGCCGGTGAAGACCAGCTTGTACACGACGATGGCGGCGAGCCCGGTCAGCGCGACGGGAAGCGTGTGACGATGAAACAGCGCGACGCCGAGCAGGGTCAGCGCGAACAGGATGAAATCGACGGGGATTCCAAACACCAGGATCGGTTCAATCACGACGGCATCGATCGGTTAGGGAAAGAAAATCCGGGAAACGAAAAAACGGTGGATGGCTCCGGTCTGCCCAGGCTCTAATTCTGCGCCCTCAGCCATGCGCCGATCTCGCCGGCGGCGACATTGGCCTGCTGCAGCAGCTTGCCCATGGTGAAGAAGCCGTGGAACTGGCCGGGGAAGTGCCGGTATGTGACGGCCACGCCGGCTTCCTTCAGCCGCCTGGCGTATTCGTCGCCTTCGTCGCGCAGGGGATCGGCACCGGCGGTCAGCACATAGGCCGGCGGCAAACCCACCAGCGTCGTGGCGCGCGCGGGCGAGGCGCGCCAGTCGTGAACGTCGGCGGCGCCGTTCAGATAGTGATCGCGAAACCATTTGATCACCGAATGCGTCAGCAGGATGCTGGTCTCCGGCTCGCTGTGCGAGGCATGCGTCATCGCAAAATCGGTGGCCGGATAGATCAGCACCTGGCCCGCGATCGCGGGCCCGTTGCCGTCGCGCGCCGATATCGCGACCACCGCGGCGAGGTTGCCACCGGCGCTGTCGCCGCCGACCATCAGCCGCGAGGCGTCGATGCCGAGCTGCTTTGCGTTTGCGGCGATCCATTTGGTCGCGGCGATGGCGTCATCGACGGCGGCCGGGAATTTGTGTTCGGGCGCGAGGCGATAATCGACGGAGATCACGAGCAGCCGGCCTTCGTCGGCCAGTTTGCGGCACACCACGTCATGGGAATCGAGATCGCCGATCACCCAGCCGCCGCCGTGAAAGAACACCAGCGCCGGCGCGAGACCGTCGGTCTTGCTCGGATTGTTCGGCGTGTAGATGCGCGCGGGGATCGATCCGTGCGGGGCGGGGATCGCAAGCGGTTTTGCCGATTCAAGCGCGGGCGGTTCGGGATTGGAGACGACCCGGCCGGCCAGATAGAGCTGGCGCGCTTCGCCGGGCGTCACCGTTTCGTAAGGCGGCCGTCCGGCCTCCTGGAACGCCTTGAATACGGCGGCGGCATCGGGATCGAGAACAGCGGGCATGATAGGAAGACCTTCTCTATTTGAACTGTCATTCCGGGGCGATGCGTTAGCATCGAACCCGGAATCTCGCGCAGATAATCTCTGGATTCCGGGTTCGCACGCTTCGCGCGCGCCCCGGAATGACGACACTAGGCGGCGGTTCGCCCGCCATCGACGGTGTAGGCGGAGCCCGAGACATAGCTCGCCTCGTCGGAAGCCAGGAAGGCGACGATGGAGGCGACTTCCGAGGCCTGTCCGAGCCGCCGCGCCGGAATCCGTTCGAGGATCTTGTCCTCTGGCGGCGGCGTGTTGCCGGGATTCCGGCCCTGCAGGATGGTGCTCAGCATGCGGCTGTCGATCAGCCCGGGGCAGACGCAATTGACGCGCACGCCGGTGCCGGTGCATTCCCACGCCGCGGTCTTCGTAAGCCCGATCACCGCATGCTTGCTGGCGCTGTAGACCGCTATCAGCGGCGATCCCATCAGGCCGGCGATCGATGCGGTGTTGATGATGCTGCCCTTGTTCTGCTTCAGCATCACCGGCAGCACGTGCTTCATCCCCAGAAACACCCCGACCACGTTGACGTCGAGCACACGGCGAAACATTTCAAGCGAATATTCGGTGATCGGCTTGATGTCGCCCTCGATGCCGGCGTTGTTGTAGAAGGCGTCGATGGTGCCGAATTTGTCGATCGCCGCGCGAACGTAGCCGGCGACCTCGTCCTCATCGGTGACGTCGGCGGCCACGGCCAGCGCCTGCGCCGAGGCCGGCAAATCCTTGATCGCGGCTTTGAGGTCCTGTTCCCTGCGGTCGACTGCGACGAGGCGGGCGCCGCGTTCGGCCAGAAGCCGCATGGTCGCGGTGCCGATGACGCCGGCAGCCCCGGTGACGACGGCGACCCGGCCATCGAGACGAATTCGATCGGTCATTGCAGCGTTCCCCCTGTTGCTCCGGTTGCCCCGGATGTCCTGTGGTGCGGCGCGGTGCCCACGCGCGAACCTTGATCGGGTGCGACTATTTCATTTGTGGCGGGGGCTGACCAGTAGGCGGGGCAGGGGATAAACCGCCCTTTCCCCGCCGTAACGTCGGGTATTCGACTTCGTCAACAAGATCAGGCGTTTGCTTGATTTTGTGTACCAGTTTGTACCAGTTATTCGCGGGTTGAAGCATAGAAAGACAGCAATCTTAGGATGTTGATATCGGCCCAATCGCGCCGACAGGTTATTTGGCAGGTCTGCTTCGGCCCATGAACGGACATGCCCGCTATTCGATCACATTGTCGGCAAGAGCAAGCAGCGTGGGTGGGACGGCGAGGCCCAGCGCCCTCGCCGTCTTCAGGTTGATGGACAATTCGAATTTGGCAGCCTGCCAATAGGGAATTTCGCCGGCATTTTTGCCGCGCAGGATCGCGTCGATGTTATTGGCCACGCGCTTGTTCAGTTCCACCAGATCGTACGAATACGCAATCAGGCCGCCTTCGTCGACAAAATCCGGAAACGGATAGATCGCCGGAACACCGGCCACTCCGATCAGGCCCGCGATCAAACGGCGGTTGATCATGGTGTCGGGACTATCCCCGACCAACACGGCGTTGGCGCCGTCACGCGCCACTTGTGCGACGGCATCGCGATAAGCCGCCTCACTGGTGGGGGCTTCGACCGGTATGACCGTAAGATCAACCCGGGCCGCCTCGGCCGCCGCGCGAATTGCACCGAGTTGAGCAGCCTCCCAATCAGCCTTCGAACCAAGCTGCAGACCGAGGAAAGCCAGTTTCGACATCGCCGGAACGATCTCGCGCAGCAGCGCGATGCGCTTGCCATGGATCGACGGGCCGGTATCGATGCTGACGCCGGTAATGTTGCCCCCGGGCCGCGCGAGGCTCTGCACCAGCCCCAACGCCACGGGGTCACCCGTCATGGCAACGATCGGAAGCGTCGTGGTTTCGCGTTTGAAGAGCAATGCACCGGGTGCAAGCACATACACCACATCCGGATTTTGGCGCACCACCTCGGCGACCACCGGCGCAGGCCCCGATATATTTTTCTCCCTGCCATAACGCTCGACGGTGAGGTTTTGGCCCTCGACATGCCCGAGGCGTCGCAATTCCCCGAACAGCGCGCGGTAGTAGCGGTTCTCGCTTTTTTCCTGCATCAGCGCTGCCGGTTCAAACAGGCTGACAATTGCAAGGCGTCGCACGGCGGAGGCCGGCTGCGCTGCGGCGCGCGAAACGCCAGCGGCGACCGACAACCCGCCCGCAAGAAAATCCCGTCGCCTCATTCCATCCCCATAAAAGCTCGCCCTGATATCAGAAGGCAAAATTCCTACTCGAACACCTCGTCAGCGCTGGCGAGCAGCGATGTGGGCACGGTGAGGCCAAGCGCCTTGGCCGTCTTGAGGTTAATTGATAATTCAAATTTGGAAGCCTGGTAGTAAGGAATCTCACCGGGATTTGCACCGCGCAGAATTGCGTCGATGTTGTTGGCCACCCGCTTGTTAAGTTCCACGAGATCGAATGAGTCAGCCTGGCAAGCGTCCCTTCCTCGTCCAAACCCATGAGCCTGCTATAACCAGCGACATCCGCCGCCAGCACGGCCGCCAGCCGCCGCTCGACCCTCTCGCCTGCCAAAAAATGCCCCTAAAACCGGAAATTCAGCCCGATCCATCAAAGCATGGACGGCCACGCTACCGCCAGCGTCAATGTCGCAGATGGGTCAATCTCGACCGAATCGGACCTTTCGGGCTATTTCCGCTTTCCCTCCGATAGCGACCGGAGCGCGGACATCCCGGTTCGGCAGCTTTGTGCCACAAGCGGTCATTTCTCAGCAG
Organism: Bradyrhizobium sp.; assembly: GCA_043722155.1. Classification (GTDB taxonomy): domain Bacteria; phylum Pseudomonadota; class Alphaproteobacteria; order Rhizobiales; family Xanthobacteraceae; genus Bradyrhizobium. The sequence goes on along the minus strand of JAYSPJ010000905.1, from coordinate 105 downwards.
GTCACTTAACTAGTGTCTGTCCATAAACGGAGATTTTTTGACGAGCGCGGTAACGGATGCTGTGTTTGCAAGGGTTGGCGCGGCGTTTTTTGTCGGCGGCGACGA
>JAYSPJ010000904.1:0-3607 GCA_043722155.1 Bradyrhizobium sp. | reverse complement strand
AACGTTTCCGGGGTCGGCGGCTCCGGCGCGTCGATCTTCGACGTCGCCGGGGTCACCGGCGCGTCGGTCACGGACGCCACCTGCGCATCCGTCTCCGGCTTGTTGATGTCATCGATCCGCAGGGAGTCGCTGACGTCCTTCTGCAACGAGGTCATGACGTTGTCGGTGGTGAAGCCGGTGGCCGCGTCCTTGACGTCGTCGAAGGTCTTCTTGAGGTCGGCCATTTCGGCCTCGCGCATGGCCTCCTGGAACTGACCCTGGAATTCGCCGGCCATCTTGCGCGCCTTGCCCATCCATTGTCCGACCATGCGCAGCACGCCCGGCAATTCCTTCGGGCCGATGGCAATCAGCGCGACAACCGCGATGACGACCAGTTCACTCCACCCGATGTCGAACATGAAAAATTCCGCTCACGCGAGGCGATATTACCCCAATGCTTGCCAACAAGATTTTGGGGCCGCCCCTCGTCTTCCTCAATCGGTCCTGCCGCACCCCGGCCGCAAGACCGACGCGCGGCCGGTTTGGCGCGATCGTTCAGACAGCCTTGCTGCCGACATCCGAGCGCGCCGCCGTGGATGGCGCCGCGGTATGATCGATCGTCTTGACCGGCTCCGGCGGCTTTTCAGCCGTCTTCTCATCGTCTTGCAAGCCCTTCTTGAAGGACTTGATACCCTGCGCGACGTCGCCCATCAGGTCCGAAATCTTGCCGCGGCCGAACAGCAGCAGGACCACTGCGATCACCACGATCCAGTGCCAAATGCTAAGCGAACCCATCCTGCATCCCTCCAAACACGCGGCCGGCGACCCGGCCCAATCTTTCCGGAAAGTAGGCTCAGGAGGTGGCAAAAACAAGGACTTAAGCCGCGTCAAATCGGCGTTAACGCGCTACCGTTAATCCGCGCCGGCGGCTCGGGTCGCGCGCTGTCACAGGCTCCGCGAATCAGCTTCCCTCGCCCGTCTCCGGCTCCACGGCGGGGGCCAATGCGAAGTCCAGGTCGCCGATCTCCAGCGGATCCTCGTCCTCGCGCAAGGTCGGGTCATCCGATGGCGTGGGAACGCTGAAACCGGAAGGCAGCCGCGAATCCAACAGGCCCGTCCCCTTCAGTTCCTCAAGACCCGGCAGATCCCCCAGCGCCTCCAGGCTGAACTGCGACAGGAAGGCTTCGGTGGTCCCGAAGGTCAGCGGACGGCCCGGCGTCTTGCGACGGCCGCGCGGACGAATCCAGCCGGTCTCCAGCAACACGTCCAGCGTCCCCTTGGAGGTAATGACCCCGCGGATATCCTCGATCTCCGCGCGCGTCACCGGCTGGTGATAGGCGATGATCGCGAGCATCTCGATCGCCGCACGCGACAGCCGCCGCGTCTCGGTGCTCTCCCGCGTCATCAGCCACGACAGATCGCCCGCGGTGCGGAAGGTCCATTTGTTGGCGACGCGAACCAGATTGACGCCGCGCGAGGCGTAATCCGCCTGCAGTTGCGCCAGCGCTACCTTGATGTCGACGCCATCGGGCATCCGCTTGGCCAACGCGGCCTGATCGAGCGGCTCGGTGGAGGCGAACAGCAGCGCTTCCAGCAGCCGCAGTTCCTCCGGCCGCGCCTGCGTATCCACGGAAGGCTCCTCGGCATCGACTTTGCGTTTTTCCGCCAGGCTTGCCATGGCTCGGTCTCCTTCTTCCACTTACTCAGCCGGCAGATCCGGCGCGGTTATCGCGTCGGATGCTTGCGGCGGACGCTTTCGAAAATACAGCGGCGCGAACGCCTCTTTCTGGTGCAGTTCGACCTCGCCTTCGCGGACCAGTTCCAGCGCGGCCGCGAAGCTGGATGCGAACACCGTGGCTTTTTGCGAGGGGTCGACGACGTAGTTGAGCAGGTATTCGTCGAGCCGGCTCCAGTCCTCGGCCATTCCGACCAGGCGCTCCAGCGAAGCCCGCGCCTCGCTCAGCGACCACACCGTGCGTCTTGCCAGATGCACCGTGGCGAGCACCCGCTGCTGGCGCTGCGCGGCATAGGCGGTGAGCAGGTCGAACAGGGTCGCGGTAAATTTGGGGTGCTTGATCTCGGCGATCGATTCCGGATCGCCACGCGGAAAGATGTCGCGCTGCAATTGCGGGCGGTTCATCAGCCGGTTCGACGCTTCGCGAATGGCCTCGAGGCGACGCAGCCGGTTGGCCAGCGCGGTCGCCATTTCCTCGGCGCTCGGGCCATCAGGGGTCGCGGGTTCCGGCAACAGCAGCCGCGATTTCAGATACGCCAGCCACGCCGCCATCACCAGATAGTCTGCGGCGAGTTCCAGCCGGATCTTGCGGGCCGCCTCGATGAATACCAGGTACTGGTCGGCCAGCGCCAGAATGGAGATCTTGTGAAGATCGACCTTTTGCTGCCGCGCCAGCGCCAGCAGCAAATCGAGCGGGCCCTCATAGCCCTCGACGTCGACGACCAGCGACGGCTCGTCGTCGGCGAGTTCGGCGGGCCGCCCGGTTTCAAACGATAGAATCTCCGCGCTCATGCGCCTGTCATCCCTGTCCGATTGATCAACACGTCCAGTTCAGCCCGCGCCGCCAGCCGATCGAACGGCTGCGGGGCTCTCCGCGACGCCAGCGCCCGCCTGGCGCGCTCCAGCGCCTTGCCCGACAATTCAGGCGTCTCGCGGGCGACTGCCCGCATTTCGTCGAGATCGCCATTGCAATGCAGAACCATGTCGCAGCCGGCAGTGACGATGGCTCGGGTCCGCTCGGCGATCGATCCCGCCAAAGCGTTCATGGACACATCATCACTCATCAACAAACCCTGGAACCCGATCACGCCGCGAATCACCTGTTCGATGATTGTCGCAGAAGTCGTCGCCGGATGGGCGGGGTCCAGCGCGCTAAACACAACATGTGCGGTCATGGCCATCGGCAGGTCCGCCAGCGGTTGGAATGCGGCGAAATCGGTCCGTTCCAGCTCCGCCAGTGGCGTATCGACCTCCGGAAGCCTGAAATGCGTGTCCGCGGTGGCCCGTCCATGCCCGGGAATATGCTTGAGGACCGGCAATACGCCGCCCTGCTCCAGCCCCTCGGTCACGGCGCGGGCGATCGCCGCCACCTTGCCCGGCTCGGTCCCATAGGCCCGGTTGCCGATCACGGCGTCGGCGCCGGGGACCGGCAGGTCCGCCAGCGGCAGGCAATCCACGGTAACGCCGAGGTCCAGCAGGTCGGCTGCGATCAGCCGGGCGCTCAGGCGTGCCGCGGACAGACCCGCCGCGCGGTCGATATCGTAGAGCGCGCCGAACACGGCTCCCGCCGGATAGGCCGGCCAGTGCGGCGGACCGAGGCGCTGGACCCGGCCGCCTTCCTGGTCGATCAGGACCGGCGCATCCACCTCACCAATGGCGTTCCGTAACTCTTGAACGAGCTGAGTAACTTGTGTGGGCGTCTCGATATTCCGCTTGAACAGGATAAATCCCCACGGCCGTTCCAAACGGATGAATTCGCGCTCGGCGGCGCTGAGTTCCAATCCGGATACGCCTGTGATGAATGCGCGGCTGTTCATGGGGCCGATTAGCCCGCTGAGCGCCCAAGGGTCAAGGAAACGGCCGTTAATTCCTTTGGACGACGCACTGCCCGCC
>JAYSPJ010000903.1:0-2709 GCA_043722155.1 Bradyrhizobium sp. | reverse complement strand
TCCAGCAGATGATCCGACCTTACCTGGTCGGCGGCGAGGTCGTGTATCGCTTCTCCGAGGCGCATCCCTACCGTCTCGCCTTGCGCTATTCCCGCCTGTTCGCCCGCCTCGACGTGATGGTGGGGTTGGCGCTCTTCCGGTACTACGGCGACTACAACCGGACGCCTCCGGGTCCGCCGCTCGCGGAACTGGAACGTCAGGCCGTGGATGTGAGCGAGCAACTGCTGCGCATGATCGCGGCAACCGTGTTACCCGGCACTCGCCTGTATGCGTTCAACCGCGATGAATCGCACCAGGAGACCAACCGCGCGTTCGAGAAAATCTGCGGGAAGACGGGGTTCCGGGCGATTCGCGACATCGGGGCTTACGTCGATGCCCTCGAGTCGCGGACCGTGACCACGCTGGCGGAAGACGGCATCCATTTCAACGAACTGGGAAATCGCCTCGTCGGCGAACGGCTGGCCCGCTACTTCCACGATCAGGGTGCCGCGCCGGCTGTGGCTCAGGTGTCGCGTGCGTCCGGGGCAACGCGGTAACGGCGGTCCCATCATCGGCGGGGGGCAGGCTGGGCACGACCGGGGCAGCAAACGAGCGCGCATGCATTATCATCCTCGTGCAATTCCCCTTGGGATGCGCATCGCGGTGAAGCAGAGGGGGTCGATGGCCGGGCCACCGATCGAACGGCAGTGTCCAATGGAAAACCAGGCGCAAAGGCGCATCCGGGGACGCCGACCGATTGGCGAAGCAGCGTCTGCCGAGCGTCGTTGCGGGCCAGTATTCCCGGTGTCGAAAGCGAAGTGCCGGTGGGCCAGGACGTCGCCGCAGGAGATCTTGTCGCGCGGCACCGACTCTACGGCTCGGATACTTGGCTGCGTCGCGCGGGCGGCATCCGCGAGCCTTTCCGCGACCGAAATCGTTTTTCCACGGACCGGTGAACATGTCAGACGATCTGCTGATCTCGAAGCGCGAAATCCTCGCCGTCCTGTTTCGGCACCGGGTGGGTATCCTGCTGATCTTCTTCACCTGCGTCGGCGGTGCCGCGTTCGCTGTCTATTACCTGATTTCCCCCAACTACCAGGCGGAGGCGGTGATCATCTTCAACAGCAGCCTCCTGACCGAACCGCTGCGTGACGCACCGCCGGCAAGCGACTTCGAGAAGCTTGCCACCTTTCACACCCAGCGCGACATCTACGTGAGCGACCGCATCGTCGCCGAAGCGGCGCGCCGTACCAAGCTCGCCGAGATCCGGGTCATCGGCCGGATCGAGCGGATCGAGATGTTCGTCGGTGACGTGAAGCGCTGGTTGGGTGGTGTGTTGGGAATCGAGAAGTGGACCAAACCCTGGAGCGCCGAAGCCGCCGCGATCGGCGCGGTCAAGGACAACGTCAAGACATTCGCCCTGCCCGACTCCAAGGCGATACGCGTGACCTTCCGCGCCAAGGACCCGCACGAGACCGTGATCGTCCTGAACGCGATCCTGGATGCGCATGCCGCCTATTACTACGGCGAGATCATCGATCGCGCCAGTGGCGTCGAGAAATATCTGGCGGAGGAGTTTGCCCGCACTCGCCAGGCGCTCAAGGAATCCGAGGACGCCCTGTTCAGGTTCAAGCAGCGCGACAACATAATGCCGCCCTCGCTGCCGCGAGAGGCTTCCGCGAAGGACGGAACGCCGGGCGACAAGCTGCCGAGCATGGTCGGTGTGACCGACAGCACCAAGATGCAGGACGAGATGAAGATCTACATCCTCAAGCTGGAAGAGGAGCTGCGTCTGGCTGAACAACTGGTCGACAACGAAAAGCGGCAGCGCCTGACGACCGATCTCAAGGCGCGCTTGCGGGCGTACGTGGGCGCGGTGAACGCCATTCCCGACCGCGAACTCGAGCTGGTGAGGCTCAAGCGCCAATACGACACGACCCAGGAAACCTACCAGCAGCTTCAACGCAACCTGCTCAAGGCCAGGATCGTCTCCGGCGGTGAACTCGGCAAGATGAACCTCATCGATGTCTTCCAGCCACCGTTCGAAAGCGATGTCATCGTGTCTCCGCAGCGTCGCGTGGTGCTGATGCTCGCCGCCCTGCTGGGCCTGGTTCTTGCCGTGACCTGGGCTTTTATGCTGGACTACCTGGACCACACGATTCGCGGCGCACGCGATGTCGACCGCTACCTAGGCATGCGATTGCTAGGCTCCCTGCGCAAAGTGGCCTGAATCCTTCCGGCCCCGTCGACGCGGAGCCGGGGCGCCCTGCAACTGCACGCTGCTCCAACCTTCATGACCTTCGACGATATCGAGTCAACCATTGCTTCGCTTATGGCCACGTGGTCGGCGCTGGATGCGCGCTGGCTCGGCAAGCTCTTTCGTTCAGCCACCGCCTACGAAACCTTCACGGCGCTGGAGAACGAACTCTTCGTGAGCAAGGAGCAGGCGTACGGCGGACCGCTGCTGGTGTCCAGCGCCACCCGCGGCGAGGGGCGCACCACGATAGCTTTGCTGCTCGCCGTCATGAGCAGCGCATTCGACCGGACACGCCAAGTCCTGTTGATCGACGCCGACACCGATAGCGGCCGTCTGTCGGCATTGTTCGGCGCGGGTGGCCGTGGCGCCGGTCTGCGCGAGTTGTTCGACGGAACGGCGACTGCCGATCAATGCATCGCGGCCACGGCGATCCCGAACCTGTGGCTCACGCCGCTATCGCGCGAAGCGGCCGG
>JAYSPJ010000902.1:0-1586 GCA_043722155.1 Bradyrhizobium sp. | reverse complement strand
TGGAACTGGGGCGATGCCGGCGGCGGTCTGCTGGATTTCGGCGAGATGATCCGCGACCGGTCGTTCCGCAACCAGGAAAGCCCGCAGAAGCGGGCGTGGATCGAATCGCCGAACTCGCAGATCGGCGGTCGTGTCCGCTACGTCAAGACCGGTGGCGACGACAAGCCGTGGAGCGGCAAGGGGTCACCCGGTCACATGGTGCTGTCCCAGAACGCCGTTGGCTATACCTGCGTGAGCCAGGGCCTGCTCGATGGCGTCATCGCCGGCGAGCAATACGAGCTGCACCTGTCGGCGCGCGGCGAAGGCGGACAGCCCGGGATATCCGTCTTCTTTTCCGACCAGGCCCTGATGCCGATCGAGAAGCTCGACAAGCTCGCCCTGGCCGCGCGAGGGACCTGGGGTGACTTCAGCTTCACGCTCAAGCCGGAAAAGACACTGGCGCCCGTGGTGCTTCGAATCTGCATCGTCACCGCCGGCGAACTGGCGGTCGACGAGATCCGCCTGCGGCATCTCGGTGCCGCACCCCGGCTCAAGCCGCAGGCCGACAAGCGCATTCGCGAACTGGGCGTGCGATCGCTGCGCTGGCCCACGGGAAGCGATGCCGACTATTTCAGCTGGCGCGATTCGGTGGGCCCCCTGCGCGAACGCGCCGAAATCCCCAACGCCTATGGCGACCTGCAAACAGCGTCGCTCGGCCTGCACGAATTTCTCGACTATTGCGAAGCTTCGGGCATCGTGCCGCTCATCACGGTGAACGTGCGCGAAGCACCGCAAAACGCTGCCGACCTGGTGGAGTACATCCTCGGACCGAAAACCACCGCCATGGGGGCGCTGCGCGCCCGCAACGGGCGCGCAGCGCCGTGGTCGGTCCGGCATTTCGAACTCGGCAACGAGCCGGTCGATGTGTATCGCGCCGAATTCGACCCCAAGGACACGGCCAAGGGTTACGTCAAGCTCGCCGCGGCCGTTTCCGTCGCGATGCGTGCCAAGGCCTCGCAACTGAACCAGCCAATTGCGCTGAAGGGCGTGCTCGAGACCGGCGTCGCGATCGCCGACTGGATCTCGGCAGTCCCGATGCTCTCTCGCTGGAACGGTGCGGTGCTCGACCGGAACAGCGGCCTGCGCGGGCACATGGACCATATCAAGGGCAATTTCTACAGCGCCTTCACCTGGCGCAGCTCGGAGCGCGAATTGTTCGAGGAGGTCATGGGTGGCGGCGCCACGATCGGCGCCACCATTCGCACACTGAACCGCGACTACGGTCCGTTGCCGCCGTTCTGGCTCACCGAGTATTCGGTGTTCGTGCAGAAGAACAAATTCGTCGGTGGTGTCGACATCCTCCTCGACCACGCCAAGGACTTCCAGTCAGGCATGGCGGCTGCCGACATCCTGCTCACCGCGATCCAGGAGCACTTCGGCGGCGCCTATCTGTTCAATCTGGCGCAGACCGGGACCTGGGGCATCATCGCCAACAGCGTGGATTTCCGCCTCCGGCCAGGGGGCCTCGCCTTCTCGATGGTTTCCCGGCTGGCCGGTGGCAACCAGTTGCCGGTCACCGTGAACGGCGCCCCGGTCGTCACGCTCAA
>JAYSPJ010000901.1:0-2691 GCA_043722155.1 Bradyrhizobium sp. | reverse complement strand
AGTCCTGAAGAACTATCACTTCGAGGAGCCGGTCGGCTCCGCCATGGTGGTGCGCGAGCCAGTCGGCGTCATCGGCATGATCACGCCGTGGAACTGGCCGCTGAACCAGATCGCCTGCAAGGTCGCGCCCGCGCTCGCCGCCGGCTGCACCATGATCCTGAAGCCCTCGGAATTCACCCCGTCGTCGGCGTTGATTTTCGCAGAAATCCTGCATGAAGCCGGCGTGCCGAAGGGCGTGTTCAACTTGGTCAATGGTCTCGGTCCCGAGGTCGGCGCCGCCATGAGCGAGCATCCCGATATCGACATGATCTCGTTCACCGGCTCGACCCGCGCCGGCGTCGACGTCGCCAAGCGCGCAGCCCCGACGGTGAAGCGCGTCAGCCAGGAACTCGGCGGCAAGTCGCCGAACGTCATCCTGGAAGGCGCCGATCTGGCCAAGGCCGTCACCGGCGGCGTGATGCACATGTTCAACAATTCCGGGCAGTCCTGCAACGCGCCGAGCCGGATGATCGTGCCGCTGTCGAAGATGAAGGAAGTCGCCGCCATTGCGAAAAGCGTCGCCGACAAGACCAAGGCCGGCGACCCCCGCGCCGAAGGCCCCACCATCGGCCCGGTCGTGTCCCGCATCCAGTGGGACAAGATCCAGACCCTGATCCAGAAGGGCATCGAGGAAGGTGCCACCCTGGTCGCCGGCGGCCCCGGCCTGCCGGAAGGCGTCAACAAGGGCTTCTATGTGCGCCCGACCATCTTCGCGGATGTCACCAACGACATGACCATCGCCCGCGAGGAAATCTTTGGCCCCGTGCTCACCATCCTCGGCGCCAAGGACGAGGAAGACGCCGTCAAGATTGCCAACGATACGCCGTATGGTCTGGCCGGTTACGTCTCCGCCGATACCGTCGAGAGCGCCCGCAGGGTCGGCCGCCGCATTCGCGCCGGCAACGTCAACCTGCAGGGCGTGCCCAACGATCGCACCGCGCCGTTCGGCGGCTACAAGCAGTCCGGCAACGGCCGCGAGTGGGGCAAGTACGGCCTGGAAGAGTACCTCGAGGTCAAGGCGGTCGCCGGCTACAACGCCGCGTAAGCCGATACGTTGAACGAAACCGAAGCGCCGGGGCCGATCATTCCGCCCCGGCGTTTTGCATTTTGGGGGAGCGCAGCAACAAACTCGATGTCGTCCCTGCGTTAGCAGGGACGACAGCTCTGGCGTTCGAGAATCTATCCCCCCAGCGCGCCCTGCGTGTTCACATACAGCGCGTAGATCGACTGGCTGGCGGCCATGAACAGGCGGTTGCGCTTCAGTCCGCCGAAACACAAATTTGCGCAGCGCTCGGGCAGCGCGATGCGGCCGATCATGACGCCGTCGGGCGCGAACACCACCACGCCGTCGAGCTCGGGATCGCCCATGCCCCAGCCGCACCACAGATTGCCGTCGATGTCGGCGCGCATGCCGTCGGGGGTACCCGGCCCGGCGTCGACGAACACCCGCTTGTTGGCAAGCCTGTCGCCGCCGGCTGTGACGTCGTAGGCCAGAATCTTGCGGGTCGGCACGCCGCGCGATTCAATGATGTAGAGAATCTTCTCGTCCGGCGAGAAGCACAGCCCGTTGGGCCCCAAAATGCCTTCGGCGACGATGCTGGCTTTGCCGGTGGCGCCGTCGATCCGGTAGACGTTCATGTCGATCTCGGGCTCGGCCTTGTAGCCCTCGTAATTGCCGAGCAGGCCGAACACCGGATCGGTGAACCAGATCGAGCCGTCGGATTTTACCACCACGTCGTTCGGCGAATTCAGCCGCTTGCCATCGAAGGAGTCGATCAGTACGGTGATGGCGCCGTCATATTCGGTCCTGACGACACGGCGGCCGCCATGCTCGCAGGTGACCAGCCGGCCCTGGCGGTCGCGGGTGTTGCCGTTGGCGAAACCCGACGGCTTGCGAAAAATGCTGACCGCGCCGGTTTCCTCTTCCCACTTGATGATGCGCTGGTTGGGAATGTCGCTGCACAACAGATAACGACCGTCGCCGAACCACACCGGGCCCTCGGCCCAGCGCAGTCCGGTGGTCAGCCGCTCCACCGCCGACAGCTTCCACCAGTATTTTTCGAACCGCGGATCGAGCGCGTGAATGGCGGGATCGGGATAATAGGTCGCCGGCTGCCAGCCGGCGCGGGGGGCTGCCTCGGACATTTGCTGTTCTCGTTGCTGTTGCGTTTCCTCACGTTCTGGTTTGCTATCACCGACGGTCAACGTTCGCAAATCGGTTGCCAGGACGAGGGTGTGAAATGCCACGCATATTGATGACCGGTGCCGCGGGCGGAATCGGCACGAGCCTCCGCAAGCTGCTGCCGCCGGTCTATCCGGATCTGCTGCTGAGCGACCTCAAGGCGCCCGCCGATCTCGGCAAAGACGAAAAATTCAAGGCGGCCGATCTTGCCGATCTCGCGCAGGTCGAGGCGATCTGCGAGGGCATCGACGGCATCCTGCATTTCGGCGGGTTTTCGGTCGAGGGGCCCTGGGACGACATCCTGCAGTCCAATATCATCGGCTGCTACAATCTGTTTGAGGCAGCGCGAAAGAAAGGCGTCCAGCGGGTGGTGTTTGCGTCGTCGAACCACGCGGTCGGCTTCTACCCGCGCCATCACCGCATCGGCACCGACGTGACGGCGCGGCCGGACAGCCGTTACGGCGTCAGCA
>JAYSPJ010000900.1:0-4259 GCA_043722155.1 Bradyrhizobium sp. | reverse complement strand
CCCGCACCGCGTTTGGCGGATAGATCAACAGCGAATTGATGGTGTACTTGAGTTCCTTGGCTTCGGGCCCCTGCATCTTGACTTCGCGCTCCCAGCCTTCGGTATAGACCGCGCCCCATGGGCCCAGATCGAGACAGGTAACATATTTCGGCTGGCTGTAGGGGATGGCCGGAAGCCCAAGCAGGCTCGCCGCAACATTATGCCCCGCTGATCGCCCCAGACCCATGGCGTGCTGGCACGACATGCTGGCATGATTGCCCACGTCGTCGGTCGCGGCATAGGCCACGTCTCCGGTCGCGAAGATGTCCTCCATACCTGGCACGGCCAGGTTGCGATCAACATGCAGCCTCCCTAGGGCATCTTTCGGAGCGTCGATCTGCGCCGTGAGCGGACTGGCGCGCATGCCGGCCGTCCATATTACCGTCTTTGAATCGATGCGATGCCCGTCCGAGGTGGTGAGACCATTTTCGTCAACCGACAGGACCGATACGCCAAGGCGCATTTCAACGCCCAGTTCAGTCAACGCCGTGGTGATCACCGGTCGGGGGCCTGGGCCAAGGTCTGGCCCGATATCGGCTTCGCGCTCGACCACGATGACTCGAATGCTGGCATCATCACCAAGCGCAGCCTTGAGGCGCGCGGGCATTTCGGCAGCCGTTTCGATCCCTGTGAAGCCGCCGCCGCAGACGACCACCGTATTGCGCGCCAGCGAGGGCGGGAGTGCCGCCAGAGCCTTAATATGTCGTTCGAGCGCGTCCGCCTCATGAAGCTGATCGACGCTCAAGCTGTGCTCTACAAGCCCGGGAATGGAAGGGCGAAACAACTGGCTTCCCGTTGCAAGGACGAGCCTATCATAAGTCATGGTCACGAAACCGTCGGTGGCCGAGATGAGATCGACCTGGCGTGTCGCAGGCCTGATCGCTTCGACCGTTCCCTGGACATAGCGGACGCCGACAGCGTCAAGGAGATCAGTGAGTGGTGCCTTCATGCTTCCTGGATTTTTCTCATAGAGTCTGGGGCGTATGTGTATCTCGGCTTCAGGAGCGATGAGTGCGATTTCAACTTCGCCCGATTTCCCCTCGTGCTCAAGCAGGCGAGCGGCACCCAGCGCGCTCCACATTCCGGCAAAGCCGGCACCGACAACCAGAATTCGTTCAGTCATAAAAATTCCTCTTCGTATGATGGGCCTCTGGATCCGGATCTGATTTCGATCGGGGTGAAAGGCAGTGAGTGCTCCGGTCCTTTGGGAAAATTAAACACAGACTACATTAGTCGTAGTTTGTAACTCAAGAAAATCTCGTCGCGAGAATCTTGGATTTTGGGTGGTTCCTGTCCTGGCCCTGACTTGGTTCTGCAGGCGTTAAAATCCCACGGACAAGATGCAGCTGAGTCCTAGATCGTCTAACTTTGCAAGGGCGCCGCAATTCGCGATTGGGCAATGCGGGCTAAGCGAGCCTCAGTGCGCGCTTCGCCGCGTATCGAAAGCCAGCTGTGGATCTCGGTTGGAAAGTTCTTCGGAGCCCTACGGTTCACCGTCTTTGCAAGGTCCGCAAGCGTCGTTCTTGCAAGCTCGTCTCGCATGCTTTGTTCAGCACGAAGCATGACCGAATGGACTGCACAGACACCATGGAGCGACCAATCCGGAGGGCGTTCCCCGAATACTGCGCACTTGCCCCGGATTTCTTGGCAATCGAACAATGGCTTTTTGCCGTCGATCGCCTCCACGACATCGAGAACGGTGATGTCAACGGGATCTCGCGACAACAGATATCCGCCCTGGATGCCTTCAGACGCCGTAACAATACCGGCCTTTTCGAATTTGGGAAAAATCTTGGCAAGGAACGAGGGGGATATGCCTTGCAAGTCCGCAAGTTCGCGGCTGCTGACCGGTTTGTCAGGCATCTCCACAAGCCAAAGAAGGCAATGGAGGCCATACTCAACACCATTTCCTAGATACGCCATAGTGATCTCCAATAATTCCGACAGTCACCAGCCGCAAGGCGGGAGTTGGGCGGCGGACGGGGAGCCGCCGCCCAACAGCCTTAGAACTTCGCCGAGACGTTTCCGCCAATCCATCGCGGCCTGCCAGGCGAATTGAGATTGGCACCGGCCAGGAAGGCTTCGTCAAACCCGACCGCGTCATAGCGCTTGTTGAAGATGTTCTTGCCGAACACAGCGACTGTGTAGCGCTTGTCGTCCGAGGTCCAGGAGATGCGGGCATCAGCCAGGAAGTAGCTCGGCATGCGATCGGCATCGAAATTGTTGAGGCTCTGCCAGACTGCCGATTGGTAGCTACCGCTTCCCTGTACTGAGAGTTTTCCGCCAAAGACGTCGCCCGGATAGGTATAGCGAGCGAGCCCGGAGAGCGTCCATTCGGGAGCGAACGTTGTTTCGCGATCTGCAAAGCCCGAGCCTACCGGAACATGTTTCACCTTGTTCTTCTGCCAGCCGACATTGAACGAGATGTCGAGGTCGGACGTCAGAGCACCCGCCAGTTCGGCTTCGGCTCCATACATGCGCGCGTCAGCGTTGACGATCACACTCGAAAGCCCGGTCCAGCGCGCCGCCTGATAGTTGTGATAATCATAATAATAGGCAGATGCGTTGAATCTCAGCCTGCGGTCCATGAGCGAACTTTTGAAACCGGCTTCGTACGAGACGAGCCTTTCCGGCTTGTAGGGAATGGCAGCACCATTGTTCGCGAACAGGCTCGGATCGCCGGCGTTGTAACTGCCGGCCTTGGCACCCTGGGTTACGCCCGCATATAAGAGGAGGTCGCGGGATGGCGTCCAGTTCAATTGCGCCTTCCAGTTCCACAGCGTCTCCGAATTCTTGGCCAGGTACGAACCCGATGGAATGCCCCCTGCAAAATCCCAGGCTCTCGGGTCGCTCGTGGCAGCTGTGGTCGGGACAAACAGGACCGAGAAATCATAGTCCTTCTGCTCCCTGGACGCACGCAGGCCAACTATAGCTGTCAATGTATCGGTGAATTGGTATTCCATCTGGCCGAATGCAGAATAGCTCTTGCTCAGCAGACTAACGATGTGTGGCTGGTCGAATCCGACTCCGCCGGACGCAAGGGCACTGTTGGGAAGTGTACCTAGGCCGTTGATGCTGCGATTGTCGATCCGCAGATAGTATAGGCCGGCTACCCAGTTCAGCCGGTCGGTCTTTCCGTCGAACCGCAGTTCCTGGGAGATCGTATTCTCCTTCGAAACCGCCATCCAGAATAAGTTGTTCGCGGGATCGGCGGTAAGATCGAAGATGAAATTCTTGTAGAAATTCTTGTAGTCGCTGATCCAGGTCAGGTTGACGCCGCCAAGATCGGCCGTGAGCTTGCCGCTCAGACCCCAGGTCCTTGCCCGGCTGCCATCGTTGAACGCATAGTCGCTCGAGGTGACAAGACCAATGCCATCGGGATCCTTGTAGCCGAAGTAGTTGCCGCCTGGCACGGCGCGGGTAGGAGAGGTCTGACCAAAACCTGGCGCACATGCGCCGGCCCTGATGATCTGGCACGTCTCCGTTGGCGACGCGAAGAGCGTATTGATCTGGTTGCCCGCAGCGTCCTGGACCGCAACCGTGTTGATCGCCGCCTGATAGGGTGCCGAAGACGCGATGGAGTTGTTGTAGAAGCCCGATGTCCAAAGCTGGACGTTGTCGGATACATCGAAGGCAAGCTGGCCCCGCACGGCGGCATTGCTCTTGACACCACCGAGATCCGCTCCTGCACCTGGCGCCGGAATACCACCTTGTGGCCGGCCAGTGTTTGGGGTGAAGGTCTGTTCGGGATACAGGTTCTTGAGAAACCCGTCCGACCGGTTGAATAGTCCCGAAATGCGACCGGAAATACCAGGTGCGAGCGGACCGCTCACCGCGCCTTCTAGGCGGACCTCATTGTACGAAGAATAGGTCGCGTCGACATAACCTTCAAAATGATCGGTCGGCCGGTTGGTAATGAAATGGACGAGACCGCCCGTTGCGTTCCGACCGAAAAGCGTACCTTGGGGACCCTTAAGTGCCTCGACGCGTGCGATGTCAAATGTGGTGAACATCTGCCCTTGCTGCATGGCAATATAGGTATCATCAACATAGATCGCGATCACCGATTCGACGTGATCGTTGAAGTCGTTCTGCGTCACGCCGCGGATTGTGAACTGTGACATCAACCCGCCATAACTGCCTGAAACGGAAACGTTCGGCGCAATCTTCGCAATATCGACGCTATTCGTAAATCCCAGCTCACGAAGCTGCGTACCCGA
>JAYSPJ010000899.1:0-3653 GCA_043722155.1 Bradyrhizobium sp. | reverse complement strand
CTCGCGGAACGCCTTGATGACGTTCTTGCCGATCTTCCACTTGTGCACCTCGTCGGGACCGTCGACCAGCCGCTGCGAGCGCACCTGGGTGTACCATTTCGCCAGCGGCGTATCCTGGGAAAAGCCGAGCGCGCCGTGCAGCTGGATCGCGGTGTCGATCACCTTGTGCACCATGTGGGCGTGGAAGATCTTGGCGATCGAGTTTTCCTGCCGGATGTCCTGGCCCTTTTCCGCCTTGTAGGCGATGTGCAGCAGCATCAGCCGGCCGATATAGAGTTCGCTGGCGCAATCGGCGAGCATGAACTGCACGCCCTGGCGGTCTGATAGCAGCGAGCCGAAGGTGGAGCGCTGGGTGATATGGGCCACCGCCATGTCGAGCGCACGCTGCGCTTTCGCGACGTTGTGCATGCCATGTCGAAGCCGGCCATAGGCGAGGCGATGCTGGCCCATGTTGAAACCGTTGCCTTCGCCGCCGAGCAGATTGTCGGCCGGCACCTTCAGATCCTTGATCTCGATCTCGGAGTGGCCGCCATGGATCGCGTCGGCATGCGGGCCCTCGATCGCCATGTTCTTGATGTTGCGCTTGATGTTGTAGCCGGGGTTCGGCAATTCGACGATGAAGGTCGAGTGCTGCTTGTGGCGCGGCGCGTTGGGATCGGTTCTCGCCACCACCAGCGCCATGTCGGCGACGCTCGCAGAGGACGAAAACCATTTTTCGCCGTTGAGGATGTAGTTCTCGTTGCCGTCTTTCACGGCGGTGGTCTGCATGCCCGTGGCATCGGCGCCGGCGGCCTTCTCGGTCATCGAGAAGCAGATGCGCTTGTCGCCGTTGAGCAGCGGCTTCAGGAACCTTTCCTTCTGATATTCCGTGCCGTGGGCGAGGATCGTCATCATCGAGGCGTCATCGGGCCCCTGCGTGTTCATCGACAGCGCGCCGAGCATGCTCTCGCCGAGTTCCATCTGCACCAGCGCGTTGGCGAGCGGGCCGAGGCCCATGCCGCCATATTCCTTCGGCACCCACGGACACCACAGGCCCTGGGCGCGGGCCTTGGCCCGCAGCGGACCCAGCACCTCGGCGAGCGGCTTGGTGTCGAGTTCCTTTTCGGCGGGAATGCATTCGTCATGCACCCATTTGCGGACCTTCTCGCGGATTGCCTTGGCTTCGGCCGGAATCTCGAAATCGATCGACATCTCAGGGGTTCCTCGTGCTGGTTTATTGTTGGTCGTGCTTGTGGGATGGCATATATCCGCCACGCGCCAGCGGCAACGGCAAACAATGTTTGAAGCAGGGTCGCCGCCGCGAAGGAGTGCTTGCATGCCCGATCTCGCCGATTTGTTTCCCGGTTATTCCGCTGAATGGATCAACACCCGGTCGGGCCGCATTTTCGCCCGCGTCGGCGGCAAGGGGCCGCCGCTGTTGTTGCTGCACGGATTCTCGCAGACCCATGTGCAATGGCACCGCGTCGCGCCGCAGCTGGCGGATCGCTTCACGCTGATCATCGCCGACCTGCCGGGCTATGGCTGGTCCGACATGCCCGAGAGTGACAAGGACCATACGCCGTATACCAAGCGCGCGATGGCCAACACGATCATCGAGGCGATGGAGCAGCTCGGCCATGTGCATTTTGCGCTCGCCGGCCACGACCGCGGCGGCCGCGTCGCCTATCGCCTCGCGCTCGACCATCCCGGCCGGCTTTCGAAGCTGGCGGTGCTGGATATCCTGCCGACGTTTGACTACTGGGAGCGGATGAACCGGCTCTATGCGCTGAAAATCTATCACTGGACCTTCCTGGCGCAGCCGTTCCCGCTGCCGGAAACCCTGATCGGCAGCAACCCGGATTTCTTCCTACGCCAGAAGATGGCGAGCCAGACCAAGTCGAAAGACCTCAGTGACATCGACCCGCGCGCACTGGAACATTATCTCGCGCCGTTCCGCGATCCCTCGCGGTTGCATGCGATGTGCGAGGACTATCGCGCCGGCGCCTATGCCGATTTCGAGATCGACAAGAAAGACCGTGATGCGGGTAACAGGATCA
Source organism: Bradyrhizobium sp. (assembly GCA_043722155.1). Lineage (GTDB taxonomy): Bacteria > Pseudomonadota > Alphaproteobacteria > Rhizobiales > Xanthobacteraceae > Bradyrhizobium. The sequence continues at coordinate 1,617 of JAYSPJ010000899.1, read as the reverse complement.
CGATCCCGATGCTGGCGCTGTGGGGCGATACCGGCGTCGCCAGCGCCGCCGCCACGCCGCTCGATACCTGGAAGAACTGGGCGACCAATGTGCGCGGCGCTCCGGTCGACAGCGGGCATTTTCTGACGGAAGAAAATCCGGACGCGACGGCGAGGGCGCTGCGGGAGTTTTTTGCGGAGTCGTGACTGTGTAGCCCTCACCCTGAGGAGCATCGCGCAGCGATGCGTCTCGAAGGGCGAGGGCGGGCCGCCATCCTTCGAGACGCCGCGCAAGGTGCGCGGCTCCTCAGGATGAGGTCTGTCACCTTCGCACCTTGAAAAAATCCTTCAGCAGCGTCGCCGCCTCGGTCTCGCCGACTGCCCCATACACCTGCGGCACATGATGGCAGGTCGGCGAGGCAAAGAACCTCACGCCGGATTCCACGGCGCCGCCCTTGGGATCGGCCGCGCCGAAATAGAGCCGCCGGATCCGCGCAAACGAGATCGCGGCGGCGCACATCGTGCACGGCTCCAGCGTGACATAGAGATCGCAATCGACCAGCCGCTCGGTGCCGATGGCATCGGCGGCCTGCCGGATCGCCAGTATTTCGGCGTGCGCCGTCGGATCGCGGTCGGTCAGGGTGCGGTTGCCGGCCGTGGCGATCACCTCGTAACCCCGCACAATCACGCATCCGATCGGGACTTCGCCGGCTTTTCCGGCATTTTCGGCCGTTTTCAGCGCCAAATCCATGAAAGAAGGGACGGTCATGCCTCGTATCATTGGAAGAAACCTGCTATGAGATTTGAATTCAGCAAAAGTGGATGCCGGTTTTGCGTGACAATGCGCCTTGAGCCAAGCGCGCGCGCGTTATCGCTATGACAGCCCGTCCACATCCGCCTGACCGCATTTCATTGAATACGAGAGACCATTCATGCCCCGCGATAACGACAAAAACAACGATTCCCGCGGCCGGCGCGACCGTCCTTCCGGCGGCAAGGGCCGCTCCGGCGCCGCCCGGGGACCCGAGAAGAAATTCGCCAAGCGCGGCTTCGCCGGCAAAAGCGACGGCGCCAAGCCTGAAGGCGAGCGGCGGCCCTATGCCGGCAAGCCCGACGGCGCCAAATCCTATGGCAAAAAACCCTATTCGGGCCCGGGCAAGCCTTACGCCGGCAAGCGCGAAGGTCCGCCGCCGCGCCGCGATTATGGTGACGCGCCGCGGCCGCCGCGATTCAATCGGGACGATCGCGCCGGCGGCGGCGAGAAGCGTCCCTACAGCCCGCGCGGTGATCGCCCCAGCTTCAACCGGGATGACCGTCCCCGCGGCGATGGCGAGAAGCGCCCTTACACCCCGCGCGGCGAGCGCGGCGATGCCCGTCCGGCCGCGCGTTTTTCCGACCGGAAGTTCGGCGACAAGAAGCCTTATACGCCGCGCGAGGGCGGCGGCGAGAAGCGGCCCTATACGCCGCGCGGTGACCGGCCGCAGGGCGATCGTCCCTATAGCGCGCGGCCGTCGCGCGACGGCGACCGTCCGCGCGGCGACCGTCCCGAGCGGAAATTCGGCGGCGACAAGAAGTTTTCCCGCGGTGCGCCGGACCGTGGCCCGCGCAAGGATTTCGGCAGCCGCGACCGGGACCGCAA
>JAYSPJ010000898.1:0-6121 GCA_043722155.1 Bradyrhizobium sp. | reverse complement strand
AGAATCGCGGCCAGCACGACCGACCCCGCGGTCGGCGCCTCGACATGCGCGTCCGGCAGCCAGGTGTGCACCGGCCACATCGGCATCTTCACCGCGAAGGAAGCGAAGAACGCCAGCCACGCCCAGGTCTGCAGGCTGCGCGGCACGGAGGTATGCATCAGGGTCGGAATGTCGGTGGTGCCGGCGTTCCAGTATAGCGCCATGATCGCCAGCAGCATCAGCACCGAGCCGAGCAGCGTGTAGAGGAAGAACTTGAAGGAGGCATAGACCCGGCGCGGGCCGCCCCACACCCCGATGATCAGGAACATCGGGATCAGGCCGCCCTCGAAGAACAGATAGAACAGCACGAGATCGAGCGCGGAAAACGTGCCGATCATCAGCGTTTCCAGCAGCAGGAACGCCATCATGTATTCGCGCACCCGCTTGGTGATCGATTTCCAGCTCGCGACGATGCAGAACGGCATCAAGGCGGTGGTCAGGATCACGAACGGCAGCGAAATGCCGTCGACACCCATGTGATAGGTGATGCCGCTGGCGAGCCACTGCAGCTTCTCGACGAACTGGAAATCCGGTTGTGCGGCGTCGAAGCGCCACACCAGGATCAGCGACACGGCAAACGTGGTCAGCGTGGTCCACAGCGCGATCCAGCGCGAGTTGCGCCGCGCGGCTTCGTCATCGCCGCGGCTGATATAGATCAGCAGCGCGCCGACCACCGGCAGGAAGGTGACGACCGAGAGAACGGGCCAGGTTGTCATCACTGGGCTCCCGCGCCGAACATGAACCAGGTGATCAATCCGGCGACCCCGATCAGCATCGCGAAGGCATAGTGATAGAGGTAGCCGGTCTGGATTTTCACCACGTTACGGGTGATATCGAGTACCCTTGCGGCGACGCCGTCGGGACCGAAACCGTCAATGACGTAGCCGTCACCCCTCTTCCACAGGAAGCGGCCGATCCACTTCGCCGGACGGACGAAGATGAGATCATAGAGCTCGTCGAAGTACCATTTGTTGAGCAGGAACTGGTAGAGCATCTGGTGCTGGTTGGCGAGTTCCACCGGAAGGTAGGGCCGGCGGACATAGAACAGCCACGACACCACGAAGCCCAATGCCATCATGACCGTCGGCAGGAACGCGATGGTCTGCGGAATGTGGTGCATCTCGTCGATGATCCCAGGATGCATTTTCACGGAGTCGCGGAAGAATTCCGCCACGCCATGACCGGCGAACAGCTCCTTGAACGGGAAGCCGGCGAGGAGCGATCCGGCGGCGAGAATCCCGATCGGGACCAGCATCCACAACGGGGCCTCGTGCGCGGCCTCGTAGTGTTTTTGATCGTGCGGCTCGCCATGGAAGGTCTTGAAGATCAGGCGCCATGAATAGAACGAGGTCAGCCCCGCCGCGATCACGGTCATCAGGAAGCCGTAGAACGCGAACGGATTGTGCGAGACGAACGCGGACTCGATGATCGCGTCCTTGGAGAAATAGCCGGCCGTGAGCGGGAATCCGGTCAGCGCCAGCGTGCCGATCACCATCACGATGTAGGTGAAGGGAATCCGGTCCTTCAGCCCGCCCATGTTGCGGATGTCCTGCTCGTGATGCATCGCATAGATCACCGAGCCCGAGCCCAGGAACAACAGCGCCTTGAAGAAGGCGTGCGTGAACAAATGGAACATGCCGACCGAATAGGCTCCCGCCCCCATCGCCACGAACATGTAACCGAGCTGCGAACAGGTCGAATACGCCACGATTCGCTTGATGTCGTTCTGCACGAGGCCGACGGTTGCGGCGAAGAACGCGGTGGTGGCGCCGAACAACATCACCACGGCCTGCGCATTCGGCGCGAGCTCGAACAGCGGCGACAGCCGCGCCACCATGAAGACACCGGCGGTGACCATGGTCGCGGCGTGGATCAGCGCCGAGACCGGCGTCGGACCTTCCATGGCGTCCGGCAGCCAGGTGTGCAGCAGGAATTGCGCGGATTTGCCCATCGCACCCATGAACAGCAACAGGCAGATCAGCGTCAGCGCATCGGCGTGCCAGCCGAAGAAGTCGATGGTCTTGCCGACCTGCCCCGGCGCGCCGGCGAAGATGGTCTCGAAGTCGGTCGAGCCGATCAGCATGAAGATCGCGAAAATGCCGAGCGCAAAACCGAAATCGCCGACCCGGTTGACCACGAAGGCCTTGATGGCGGCGGCGTTCGCCGACGGCTTCTGGTACCAGAAGCCGATCAGCAGATAGCTCGCGAGGCCGACGCCCTCCCAGCCGAAGAACAGCTGCACCAGATTGTCCGAAGTCACCAGCATCAGCATCGCAAAGGTGAACAGCGAGAGATAGGCAAAGAACCGCGGCCGGTGCGGATCCTCGTCCATGTAGCCGATCGAATAGAGGTGCACGAGCGACGACACGGTGTTGACCACCACCAGCATGACAGCGGTCAGCGTATCGACCCGCAGCGACCACGCAATCTGCAGGTCGCCGGAATTGATCCAGGTAAACAGCGCTATCCTGATGTCATGGTGCATGAAGCCGACGTCGACCAGCGCGACCCAGGACAGCGCCGCCGACACCAGCAGCAACCCGGTCGTGATCAGCTCGGCCGCACGCGAGCCCGCCGCCGGCGGTTCGGCCACATGATGATCGTCATGATGGTCGTCATGGCCGTGATCGCCATGCGTATCCGATGCATGGGCATGGGCGCCGTGATCATGGCCGTCGTCGTGATGCTCGACCGCATCGCCGCTCGGGTTACGCGCATGCGCACCGAAGATAGCGATCAGGCCCGCGAGAATCGCGCCGATCAGCGGCAGAAAGACGATTGCCTGGATCATTTGGCGCGTTAACCCTTCATCAGATTGACGTCTTCGACCGCAATCGAGCCGCGATTGCGGAAGTATACCACCAGCACCGCAAGCCCGATCGCCGCTTCCGCCGCAGCGACCGTGAGCACCAGCAGCGCAAACACCTGCCCGACGATATCGCCGAGGAAGGTCGAGAACGCCACCAGGTTGATATTGACCGCGAGCAGGATCAACTCGATCGACATCAGGATGACGATGATGTTCTTGCGGTTGAGAAAGATGCCGAGGATCCCGAGCGTGAACAGGATCGCGCCGACCGAGAGGTAATGTCCGAGACCGATGGTCATTTCACCCACTCCGGCGCATCCGTGTCCTGCAGGCCCTGACCCGAGGCCACCTTGCGCACGCTCATGGCGAGTTCGGGCGTCCGCGCGTTCTGCACATTGATATCCTGGCGCTTGACGCTGACCTTGTGGCGCAGCGTCAGCACGATGGCGCCGATCATCGCCACCAGCAGCACCATGCCGGCGATCTGGAAGTAATGGATATACCTGGTGTAGAGCACGAGCCCGAGCGCCTCGGTGTTGCTGACGTTGCCCGGGATCGCCGACGTAATCGACTTGGCGACATCGGGATTGATGACCCAGCCGCCGCCGACCAGCAGCAGCTCGGCGAGGAAGATCGCGCCGATCACAAGGCCGAACGGCAGATATTCCAGAAATCCCTCCCGCAGTTCGGTGAAGTCGACATCGAGCATCATGATCACGAACAGAAACAGCACCGCGACCGCGCCGACGTAAACCACGACCAGGATCATCCCCAGGAACTCGGCACCCATCAGGACGAACAGACCGGAGGCGTTGACGAAGGCCAGGATCAGGAACAGCACGGAGTGTACGGGATTGCGCGACACAATCACCATCACCGCCGAGGCGACGCAGACGCCGGCGAACAGGTAGAAGAACAGCGCTGGAAGGATCATGCCCTCACCTCACCGGTACGGCGAATCGAGTTCGATTGATTTCGCAATCTCGCGCTCCCAGCGGTCGCCATTGGCGAGCAGTTTCGCCTTGTCATAGTAAAGTTCCTCGCGGGTCTCGGTCGCGAATTCGAAATTCGGTCCCTCGACGATCGCATCGACCGGACAGGCCTCCTGGCACAATCCGCAATAGATGCATTTCACCATGTCGATGTCGTAGCGCACCGTGCGGCGGGTACCGTCGTTGCGGCGCGGGCCGGCCTCGATGGTGATCGCCTGCGCCGGGCAGATGGCCTCGCACAGCTTGCAGGCGATGCAGCGTTCCTCGCCATTGGGATAGCGGCGCAACGCGTGCTCGCCACGGAAGCGCGGCGAGATCGGCCCCTTCTCGAACGGATAGTTCAGCGTCGGCTTCGGCTTGAAAAAATAGCGCATGGCGAGAAAGAACGCCGAGACGAATTCCGTCAGCAGAAGCGAGCGGGCCGTGGCGTTGATATTGACACTCATAGCGACCTCATTGCGGAGCGATCCCCGCGAAATGCAGCACGCCGGCGACGATCACCACCATCGCCAGCGACAGCGGCAGGAACACCTTCCAGCCGAGCCGCATCAACTGATCGTAGCGGTAGCGCGGCACGATCGCCTTCGCCATCGCAAACAGGAAGAACATGAAAAATACCTTGAGCGTGAACCAGATCACGCCGGGTATCCAGGTGAACGGCGCCACCGCGATCGGCGGCAGCCAGCCGCCGAGGAACAGGATCGCGGCCATCGCGCACATCGTGGTGATCGCGACATATTCGCCGAGCATGAACAGCAGATACGGCGTCGAGCCGTATTCGACCATGAAGCCCGCGACCAGTTCGGATTCGGCTTCCACCAAATCGAACGGCGGACGGTTGGTTTCCGCCAGCGCCGAGACGTAGAAGATCACGAACATCGGGAACAGCGGCCAGACGTACCAGTTCAGGAACGTCAGTTTCGGCAATCCGATCAGGTTGGCAAGGCCATGGGTGTGCTGCGCCTCGACCACCGCCGACAGGTTCAGCGAGCCCACGCACAGCAGGACGGTGATGATCACAAAACCGATCGAGACTTCGTAACTGACCATCTGCGCCGCCGAGCGAAGGGCGGCCAGGAACGGGTATTTCGAGTTCGACGACCAGCCGGCCATGATGATGCCGTAGATCGAGAGCGACGAGATCGCGAAGATATAGAGCACCCCGACATTGATGTCCGAGATCACCCAGCCGAGGTCCATCGGGATCACGGCCCAGGCCGCCAGCGCCAGCACGCAACTCACCAGCGGCGCCAGCAGGAACACGCCCTTGTTGGCGCCCGAGGGAATGATCGGCTCCTTCAGCACGAACTTCAGGAGATCGGCGAAGGACTGGAACAGCCCCCAGGGGCCGACGACGTTGGGTCCGCGCCGGATCTGCACCGCCGCCCAGATCTTGCGGTCGGCCAACAGGATGTAGGCGATCGCGATCAGCAGCACCACGAGCAGCAGCACGCTCTGCCCCAGCATGACGATCAGCGGCCACAGGAAGCCGGTCCAGAATCCGCTTGCGAAAAATTCAGCCATCAGCTCACTCCGCCGCCGTCAGCATCTGCCCGGAGGCCAGGCGAGAACATTCCGCCATGATCGCTGACGCGTGCGCGATCGGGTTGGTCAGGTAAAAATCCTCAACGGTCCTGAACGGCGCCTTCTCGACGCTGCCGCCCTTGCCCGCGAGGGTCTTGATGTCAACAGCCTTGCCAGGCTCGATCTGGTCGATGCGCATCAGATGCGGCACGGCCTTGAACATCGCCTGCCGCAACGCGCCGAGCGAGTCGTAAGGCAGCTTCCTGGCCAGCACATCCGACAGCGCGCGAACGATCGCCCAGTCCTCGCGCGCCTCACCCGGCGGGAATGACGCGCGATTGGCCATCTGCACCCGGCCCTCGGTGTTGACGTAGATGCCGGATTTCTCGGTATAGGCCGCCCCCGGCAGGATGACGTCGGCGCGATGCGCGCCGCGGTCGCCGTGGGTGCCGATGTAGACCACGAAGGTACCGTCAGGCACCTTGATGTCATCGGCGCCGAGCAGGAACAGGACATCGAGCGTGCCGAACGTCGTCATCTGCGCCGCGGTCAGGCCGCCTGCGCCCGCGGCAAAGCCGATATCGAGCGCCCCCACCCGCGAAGCGGTATCGTGCAAAATGCCAAATCCGTTCCAGTCGTCCTTGACCGCACCGATATCGAGCGCAAGCTTGGCGGCAGCGGCGAGAACCGCAGCCCCGTCATGCCGCGCAGCGACGCCGGCGCCGACCAGTACGATCGGATTCTTGGCATCCTTCAG
>JAYSPJ010000897.1:0-1737 GCA_043722155.1 Bradyrhizobium sp. | reverse complement strand
GTCCAGCACCGCCTGAGCTCGATCGTGAAGGAAATGGGCGAAGCCATGCTTCGCACCTCCTATTCGCAGATCCTCAATTCCAGCCGCGATTTCTCGCTGGCGATCTGCGACACCCGCGCCCGCCTGATCGCGCAGGCCGATCATCTCCCGGTCCATGTCGGCGCGCTGCCCTGGGCGACGCTCGTGGTCGAGGACCGGTTCAAGGACGTCGCGCCCGGCGACGTGTTTCTGCTCAACGACCCCTATCACGGCGGCAGCCATCTGCCCGATCTCACCGTCTTCGTGCCGGTATTCTCTGGCGACAAGCGCCTGCTCTGGACCATCGTTCGCGCCCACTTTAGCGATATCGGCGGCGCCACCCACGGCGCCTATAATCCCGGCGCCACCGAGATCTGGCAGGAGGGACTGCGGGTCCCGCCGATCAGGCTCTATGAAGCCGGCCGGCCGCGCGAGGACCTGCTCGATTTGCTGGCGCTGAACGTCCGCAACCCGCGCGAGTTTCGCGGCGACCTCGCCGCGATGCTGGGGGCGGCCCATCTCGGCGAGCGGCGCGTCTCAAAACTGTTCCGCGAGTTCGGCGCGCCGGTCGTCGAAGCCGCCATCGAGGCGATCCTCGATGCAACGGAGCAGCAGACCCGCGCCGTGGTCTCGACCTGGCAGGATGGCGTGTTCTTTGGCGAGGCCTTTCTCGACGATGACGGCCATGGCCGCAGCGACATCAGGATCGCGGCAAAAGTCACCAAGAAGGGCAGCGACATCGAGGTCGACCTCTCGGACTCCGATCCGCAGTCGACCAGTTTTGTGAATTCCTCGCATGCCAACATGCAGGCGGCGGTGGCGATGGCGTTTGCCTATCTGATCGATGCCGAGATTCCCAAGAACACCGGCGCGCTGCGGCCGCTGAAAGTGATCGCCAAGCAGGGGACGATCGTCTGGGCCGATCCTGGCCGTCCCGTGACGCTGTGCACCAGCCATCCCTCCAATGAAATCGTCGAGGCCATCGTCAAGGCGTTGTCGGCGTCCTGTCCGGAGCGTACCATGGCGGGCTGGAGCCGAAGGTTCCGGATCGCGATCCAGGGCGAGGATCCGCGAACCGGAAAGAATTTCATCTGGCACCTGTTCCAGGCGCGCCCGGGTGGCGGCGCCTCATCCGGCGGCGACGGTTATTCGTCGATCGGCGAATGGCACAGCGTCGGCGGTCTCAAATTCGGCAGCTTGGAGGTCGCGGAGGTGCGGTTTCCCCTGCACTTTCGCCAACATGAATTCCGCGAGAACTCCGGCGGCGACGGCAAATATCGCGGCGGCCTCGGCGTCGCGCTCGACCTGGTGCTGGAGACCGCAAAGCCCGCGCGCGGCAACACCGCCGGCGACGGCGTGCGTTACGGCCCCTGCGGGATGCTGGGTGGCGAGGACGGCGTTCCGCACGATTACCGCCTGATCTCCGAGGGCCGTCCGCCGCGCGCGCTGCGCACCAAAGAAGTCGGCATCGAGCTGCGTCCCGGCGATTGTCTCGAAATCCGCTCCTCCGGCGGCGGCGGCTATGGGCCGCCGGCCGAACGCTCGGCAGAGGCGCGCGCGCGGGATCGCGAGCAGGGACTTGTCACCGGCGATGCGCCGGCGGGGCAGGGCGCCTGACGCTGTACACCATCGGAATTGACGTCGGCGGCACCTACACGGATCTCGTCGCCATCGACGAGCACGGCAAGACGCTGTTCGCGAAATCGCCATCGACGCCGG
>JAYSPJ010000896.1:0-1860 GCA_043722155.1 Bradyrhizobium sp. | reverse complement strand
CAGCGCGCCGAACGGCTCGTCCATCAGTACGATCCGCGGCTTCGCCGCCAGGGCGCGCGCGACGCCGACGCGCTGGCGCTGCCCGCCCGACAATTCATGCGGAAAGCGGTCGCGGTAGAGCGCGCGGTCGAGCCGCACCAGATCGAGCAGTTCGTCCACCCGCGCAGCAACTTCACCGGTCGGCGTGCCGACCAGCTTCGGCGTGATCCCGATATTGCCGGCGACGCTGATATGCGGAAACAGCCCGCCGCTCTGGAACACATAGCCGATGCGGCGGCGCAGCTGGATCGGGTCGACCGCGCGCACGTCCTCGCCCTCGACCGTGATGTGTCCCTCGTCGGCGTCGATCAGCCGGTTCGCCAGCCGCAGCAGGGTGGTCTTGCCGGAGCCCGAGCCGCCGACGATGGCGAGGAATTCGCCCTCGGCGACCTCGAGCGAGACGTCGTCCACCGCCCGGACCGGCTCTGCGCCGCGGCCGCCGTCGAAACTCTTGCCGACATGCGCAAAGGCGATCAGGGCGTTCTGCATTCGGTGCGGTTCCCTTAGCCTCCAGGGGAGGGTGAAGGGATCAACTACCACGTTGCCGCACCGCGTTGAACTTATCCTTGGCAACCGCTAATGCATCATCCAAACTTGGAGGGGACGCGGTGGATACGACAAAGCCGACGGCGGTCGCGCTTGACGACGCGACAGTGGCGTTCCGTCTGGCCGACAACCGGGTCTATACCGCGGTCGAGCAGGCCCGGCTGTCGATCGAGCATGGCGAGTTCGTCGCCATTGTCGGGCCCACCGGTTGCGGAAAATCGACGCTGCTCAACGTCGCCGCCGGGCTGCTCAAGCCGGCATCCGGCGCGGTCCGCATCTTCGATCAGCCGCTGACCGGCCTCAACCGGGAGGCCGGCTACCTGTTTCAGGCCGATGCGCTGTTCCCCTGGAAGACCGCGATCGACAACGTCGCCATTGGGCTGGAGATCAAGGGCGCGCCACGCGCCCTGGCGCTGGAACGCGCGCAGGGCTGGCTGACCTCGGTCGGCCTCGGCGCCTTCGCGGGCCGCTACCCGCACATGCTGTCGGGCGGCCAGCGCAAGCGCGTCGGCCTGGCGCAGGTGCTGATCCGGGACCCGAAAATCCTGCTGATGGACGAGCCGTTCGGGCCGCTCGACGCCCAGACCCGGCAGATCATGGGCAATCTGCTGCTGGAACTGTGGAGCGCCGACCGCAAGGCGGTGCTGTTCGTCACCCACGATCTCGAGGAGGCGATCGCGCTGGCCGACCGCGTCGTGATCATGTCGGCGGGACCGAGCGCGCACATCATCGGCGACTGGCGGGTACCGCTCGCCCGCCCGCGCGATATCTCCGAAGTCCGCATGGAAAAGGAGTTTCACGCGCTGCACCGTGAGATCTGGAGCGTGCTGAAGGACGAAGTGATGAAGGGCTATGCGCAATCCTCGCAGGCGCCGGCGGAGGTCGCATGATGAGCCGCCCCGTCCTGCTGCTGTGTCAATTGCTCGTTGCCGTGGTGTTTTTCGGATCGTGGCAGTTTCTCGCGACAGTGCCGATCTTCGGCCACACGGTGCTGCCGCCGTTTTTCTTCTCGACGCCGGTCGACGTCTTCAACCGCATCGTCAAATGGCTGGTCGAAGGTTCGATCTGGCGCCACCTGCTGATAACGCTGACGGAAGCCTCGCTGGCCTTCGCGATCGGCTCGCTGTCCGGCACCCTGATCGGGTTCTGGTTCGCTCGCCAGCAAACCATCGCTGCGATCTTCGATCCCTATGTCAAGATGATGAACGCGCTGCCGCGCGTGGTACTGGCGCCGATCTTCGCGCTGTGGCTCGGGCTCGGCATCTGGTCGAAGGT
>JAYSPJ010000895.1:0-9047 GCA_043722155.1 Bradyrhizobium sp. | reverse complement strand
CGGCGCGGACCGCACCCTGACGCTCGATATCGTCGACTATCCCGGCGAATGGCTGCTCGACCTGCCGCTGCTCAACAAGAGTTTTGAGCAATGGTCGGCTGAAAGCCTCGCGCTGTCGCGGGAACCGCTTCGCGCCAGGCTGGCGGCGTCGTGGCACGGCCATCTCGACACGCTGAACGCGCCAGGGCGCGAAGACGAACAGGCTGCGCTGACGGCGGCCCGGCTGTTCACCGACTATTTGCGCGCCTGCCGCGACGAACGTTTTGCCATGAGCCTGCTGCCGCCCGGCCGCTTCCTGATGCCCGGCAATCTCGCCGGTTCGCCGGCGCTGACCTTTGCGCCGCTCGACGTGCCCATCGACGGCACAGCGCCCGAGGGTTCGCTGTGGGCGATGATGGTGAGGCGTTACGAAGCCTACAAGGACGTGGTGGTCCGCCCGTTCTTCCGCGATCATTTCTCGCGGCTCGATCGCCAGGTCGTGCTGGTCGATGCACTCTCGGCAATCAATGCCGGACCGGAAGCCGTGGTCGACATCGAGGCCGCAATGGCGGGAATCCTGGATTGCTTCAGGATCGGGCGCAGCACGTTCCTCTCAACCCTGTTCCGGCCGCGGATCGACCGCATCCTGTTTGCCGCGACCAAGGCCGATCATCTGCACCATTCCAGCCATGATCGCCTCGAGGCCGTGCTGCGGCGTATCGTCGGCAGGGCGGCCGCACGGGCCGAGGACACCGGCGCCATGATCGACGTCGTCGCACTGGCCGCGGTCCGCGCCACCCGCGAGGCACAGGTCGCGCGCGGCCGCGACAGACTGCCTTCGATCCTGGGGACGCCCGCGTCAGGCGAGATGGCCAACGGCGAGGCCTTCGACGGCAACACCGAGGTCGCGACCTTTCCGGGCGACCTGCCGGCGGATCCGGAAGACCTGTTCAAGGGCGAAGCTGCGTTTCGCGGCCTCTCCAGCGCATCGGCCGAGAAGAGCGATTTTCGCTTTCTGCGCTTTCGCCCGCCCCTGCTCGAACGCGAAGGCAGCGACGCGCCCGCTCTGCCTCATATCCGCCTTGACCGCGCCCTCCAGTTCCTGATCGGAGACAGACTGCAATGAGCGAGCGCCCTCCTCACCGGCGGCCGGCGACCTTCAAGCTCGACGACCCCGGCGTCATCGTGATGGATCCGGACGATTCAAGTCGCCCGTCGAAGGGCACGATCCACGTCCGGCCGGAAGCCGATCCATCGCTGCTGCCGGTCCCGGTCGGGGCGCCGCTCGTCCCCGTGCAGCGCGGCTTTCGCTGGGGCGCGATGTTCTGGAGCGCGGCCAGCGGACTAATCCTGCTCGGCCTCGGACTCGGCGTCACCCGTCTGATCGAGGATCTGTTCGCGCGCAGCGAGAGCCTTGGTTACATTGGATTGGGGTTCGCCATCGCCGCTGCGCTGGCGCTGGCGATCGTCATCGCGCGCGAAGCCTTCGGACTGGCGCGCCTTGCGCAAATCGAAAAGCTGCATCTGCGCGCCAGCGCCGTACTCGCCAGCGACGATCGCGCCGAAAGCCGCGCCATCGTTCACGATCTCTTGCGACTTGCGCACCAGAACCCGCATCTGGCGCGGGCGCGCGCAGCATTGCAGGGCCATGCCGATGACATCATCGACGGCGCCGACATGGTCCGCCTCGCGGAGCGCGAACTGATGACGCCGCTCGACCAGGAGGCGCGCCGGCTGGTCTCGTCGGCCGCGCAGCGCGTTTCGGTCGTCACCGCCGTCAGCCCGCGCGCCTTGATCGATGTGCTGTTCGTGTTCGTGGCGGCGCTGCGGCTGATCCGGCAGTTGGCGCTGCTCTACGGCGCGCGGCCGGGCGCGCTGGGCATGATCACGCTGATGCGCCACGTCATCGCGCACCTCGCCATCACCGGCGGGATGGCGGCGGGCGACAGCCTGATCCAGCAGATGCTCGGCCACGGCATCGCGGCAAAGCTGTCGCAGCGGCTCGGCGAAGGCGTCCTCAACGGGCTGCTCACCGCGCGGCTCGGGCTTGCCGCAATCGACGTCACCCGCCCATTGCCGTTCACCGCCCTGCCGCGGCCGGCGCTCGGCGACCTCGCAAGAGACCTGCTGCGCAAGCGCGACGGCGAGGGGTGACTTCCCGGCCGCCACCCCCTTCCCTCTCCCAGGCAATCCGCGCGCGGCTCAACGCGCGAATTGATTTCTCGAGCGCTCAAGGCGTCTCTTCGCAATTCCAATCGCAAGCGCGTTACTGATTCATCGACACGGTTGTCCGTTCGGAAGCACGCACGGCTTTCCCGGGGGTGGTGGAGCCGGACGCGCAACGGCAGGCGGTGGCGGCGGCGGTGCTCGCACAACGGGCGGCGGTGGTGGCGGCGCGCGCACCACAGGAGGCGGTGGCGGTGGCGGTGGCGCGCGCACAACAGGAGGAGGTGGCGGTGGCGCGCGCACAACAGGAGGCGGTGGCGGCGGTGCTCGCACAACGGGCGGTGGCGGTGGCGAAACCGGACGCCCGGCAGCGGGAGGTGGCGGTGGTGGCAACACAGGACGTGCAGCACCAGGTGAAGGTGATGGCGGCGCAGTCGTCGGTGATACCGGCTGTGGCGTGGCAGGAAGAGGTTGTCCGGCGACCGGCGGCTTGCCACTCACTGGCGGCAGCGGCTGTCCGCCGGATCCCGGCAGCGGTTGTGGGCCTTTGGTCCCCGGAAGCGTCGTGGCTGCGGGGCTCGGGGTCGCTGTTGGTACCGGCGGCGGTGTAACAGCAGCAGGTTGACCGGCGACAGGCGGATTGCCACTCACTGGCGGCGGCGGTTGTCCGCCGGTTCCCGGCAGCGGTTGTGGCCCCTTGATCCCCGGAAGCGTGGTTGCGGCGGGGGTCGGGATCGCCGTTGGTACCGGCGGCGGTGCACCAGGTTGCGGCTGACCGACGACAGGCAGCTTGCCATTTGCCGGCGGCGTTCCTGTGGGCGGGGTCTGACCGGAAGGCGCCGTGATTGACGGAGTCGTATTCTGAACCGGAATCGCCTTTGGTGCGACCGATGGCGGAAGCGAGGGCGCGAGCAAGACAGCGGCGCCGGCGCCGGCAATGCCGGCACCGACAATACCGGCGTTGGAGGGCGATGCTATGGATGCCGCGGGAGGCTGTGTCTGAGATGCGGGAGACTGAGCCGGCGGGGAGAACGTTTGGCTCTGCCCATCTGGTTTGGTAATTACAACGGTATTGGTCGTGTTATTGACGACAACGGTGTTGTGGATGTTGTTGTAGATGACGTTGTTCGGCGGCGGCGCAACGTAGCTTGGCGTGTTGATGTAGACCGGCACCGGAACATAAACCGGAACCGGAAGCACATACGCATACACTGGCGGTGGCGGTGGCGCCAATTCCACGAAATAGACGGGCCGCGGCGGCAGGAAAAATACCGGCGGTGGCGGTGGCGGCTCGAATCCAAAATCCGGGTCGTCAAAAATCAATATCGGCCGCTCGACGTAGATCACCTCTTCCGGCGGCGGTGGCGGCACGTCGTAGCTGATGAATTCGAATCTCGGCGGCGGTTCGAGAGCAGCCGTCAAATATGCGAGCCGACGCCGCGCATCGTTGGCATGGGAGCCGCGGGGATAGCGGCGCAGATATGACCAGTAGGCCGGCGGCGTATCGACGCTCCGACTGCGCCGCCATGTTGCTGCTTCGCGGCGGGCGGCAACAATCGCGCGGACCCGCCGTGCCATCGGATCGTTGGGGTAGGCAACAAGGAAGTTTTCATAGTCCTGCAGATTGTCGCGATCGAGAGCCGCGAGATAGGCATCCCGCGCGTCAAGATCGCGGATAGGCTTCGATCGGATCGATGATGTCCGTTCGGGCGAAACCTGGGGTGGAGGCGCATCCGGCGCCCGCTCAAAGAAGTAAAACGGCGCCCGCAGCTTCGCAGCGTTCCAAGGCACCTGTGCGCCCTTGGTGATCTCGTTCACCCGAAGACGGACCCGGTTGAACAGGTCCGTCACCGGCAGGCCACCCTCGCGCATCATCTCTGCAAGAGCCTGGGCGTAAGAGGAATACGGACCGGGTTCGTTCGGTGCGACTGTTCCCGGCGCGGCATTGAATGCGATCAGCGTCCCGGGTTCCGGTTCGACAAGGGCCAGGCCACCCGCAAGTGGGGCACCGGATTTGGCAAACGGGCCGGCTCGAGCTCCATCGAGAACGACGATGCTCGCTTTGATGCCGAGTGCCGCAAGCGGCTTGGTGTAGTCCGAAACACGCAAAGCCTCGGACGAGACATTCGCATCGCGGGCAATGTTCGCGTCCGTTGGGACGAAGTAGTTTTCGCCTTCCAGTTGCAATCCGTAACCGCTGAGGTAGACGAACGCCACCGTATCGGGGCCAGCCGCAGACACCTTGGCGATAAAATCCCGGAACGTCCGCCGCAGCGAATCCTGATCGAGGTCGCGAACGCCGACTACATCGAAGCCGGCGGCCTGAAGGGTTTGCGCGATCAAACCGGCATCGTTGGCGGGCGTCGGAAGAACTCCGGAGACATAATTGGCGTTGCCGACGACCAGCGCGATGCGGTTCTCCGCCGCCTGGGCATTGGCCATGGCCAAATCCCAGAACAGAAGCAGCGACAGTAGGGCTAATGCGAAATTGCGTTGATGCTTCATGGTAAACCCGCGATGAGGAGCCGAGAACTTATGACATCTTGACACTGAATGGGGTCTGAATGGAACTGGTCAGAAACAAGACGGACCGCCGACCGACCCAACCACGCCAGGGCGGCAAATCCGAACAAGCACTGGGGATACTCCCTAATCCCGTCACTTGTCGCGATCATTCGCTACCTCCGCAAAAATCAGCCGGGAAATGTCCCCCGCCAAAGTGCGCGGACGATAGAGCGGCGAATCCTTCGGCGGCGAAAGCTCCGGCGTCCAGCCGGTCAGCTTTTCCAGCGCATAGGTGTCCATCACGATTCCGCGCCAGCTGCGGTCGACCCGTTCGAGCGGCTGCCTGACCGCGGTCGTCGATTGCCATATCGGGCCGACATGGTCGGGCTCGCGCCCGACATAGAGGCCGGTGCGGCCCCTGATCGCATTCATGCCGGGATCGCGAAAGCCTTCAAACCTGCCGCGCTCGTTGATCTGAACGACTGGCACGCGGCCTTTGAAAAACCAGCGCAGCATGGCGTAGGTCCGGTAGTCCGTGGTGGCGATCCAGCTCGCGCCGGTATTTTGCAGTTGCGCCTGCGCCCGCTCCACCACCTGCTGATAGCCCGCCTCGCCGCCGATCGGATCGGCCCTGCCGATCAAATTCCAGGGACTGACGACATAATAGAGAAAGACGGCAACGACGAAGACGATGCCGGAAGCGATTGCAGCCTTGGCCCAGCGAATCGTCGATTGGACTATCCATGCCGGCCACCCTTCGCGCGGCAGCATCGCGATGTTGACGGCGACGGCGGCAAATCCGACCGGCCAGATGAACATCGGCCAGGTATCGCCGACCCGCAAGCTCAGCGATTTCCAGAGAAAATAGCCGAACGGCACGATCACGGCGGTCGACAGCAGAATGGCCACCGCGTCGCCCCGGCGGTATCCCCGCCACGCCGTCAGCGCCACGCCCGACAGGACCACCGGCAACAGGATGAATCCGACCAGTCCGAACTGCAGTCCGATATAGTCTCCGACGGTGCGGAGCGACAGCTCATGCGTCGCGGTGGCGCGCACCAGCTGGAATCGGAACGACGCCCAATCATGCTGCCCGTTCCAGATCAGGACCGGCAGGAAAACCAACACCGCAATCAGCGCCGCTGCCCACGGATACGGGCTCACCAGCCAGCGCCGGCGCCAGCCCGGCACCAGCATGAATGCGAGCACCGCCGGCAGGAGCATGACCGCGGTGAATTTCGACAGCAACGCCAGCCCGGCGAAGCCGCCGGCCGCCAGCCACCAGCGCGCGTCGTTACTCTCGTGCAGCCGCACCAGCGCCCACACCATCGCCACCGCAAACGGAATCAGCGCCACGTCGGGCGAGACTTTCGACATCAGCAGCCCGTAATAAAGTGCGGCCTCCGGCATCAGCACTGCAATCACGATCGCGCGCACGTCATGCGTCACGCGCCGGACGATATCGGCGAGCAATAGCTGCGTGACCAGCATCGCGACGATGCCGGCAAACCGGACGCCCAGATTGGTGTCGCCGAAGATCGCGGTGCCGAACCGGATGAACCAGGCGATGACAGGCGGATGATCGAGGAAGGAGAGCACGTTCTCCTTCGACCAGGTCCAGTAATAGGCCTCATCGGTGCGCAGATCGATCACGCCGGCGTAAATCACCCGCATGGCCGTCAGCGCTGCGATGACAGCGGCAACGGCGAGCAATTGCCGCGAGGCGGTCCTGTCCGGCTTTGCGCTGCCTTGATGGGTCGGGGTAATCGTCACGGCGCTTTCTCCCCGACTCCGATGGGGGTGTCAACTTGCGGTAGCCCCGGCATGAACTCCCCCGTGGCGCTCGCGCCGTTCCCAAACTAACATCGGCAAAACCGCAGGGCATTCCGATCGGACCGCATGGCCTCACTGTCGCTGGAACAGCTCCCGAACTTCATCCGCGCCATCAGCGTCCGGCAGATCCGGCTCGGCTGCGGACTGGTGCTGTTCGCCTATCTGGTCAGCCATTTCCTCAATCATGCGCTCGGCAATGTCTCGATGGAGGCACTTGCCGGCGGCGTCTATTACCACACCCTGTTCTGGCAGTTTCTCCCGGTCGCGATCGTGTTTTATGCAGCCGCGCTGGTCCATGCCGGTCTCGGCCTGTGGGCGCTTTACGAGCGCCGGCAATTTCGCTGGAAGACGATCGAACCGCTCCAGCTCGTGCTCGGCCTCAGCATTCCGGCGCTGATTATCACCCATATTGCCGGGGTGCGGCTCGGCCAGACGCTGTTCGGGCACGAAAAGCTCTATCCGCAGGTGTTTTTCGCGTACTGGATCGTGTGGCCGTACAAGATCTGGCTGATGCTCGCGGTCATGACCATCGCCTGGGTCCATGGCTGCATCGGTCTGTATTTCTGGCTGCGGATGAAGGCGTTCTACAAGAGCGCGTCGCCATTTCTGCTCGCGGCGGCGGTGCTGATACCGGCGCTGGCCATGCTCGGGCTCTATCAGGGCGGGCGAAGCGTCGTCGACAGCGATAGCAAGGAGTGGCGGGCCGAAAATCTCTCGCGACAGCAGGTCGGCACGCAAGCCGAACAGGCCGTCCTGAAGAGCATCGAGGATTATTTCCTGATCGGCTATCTCGGCCTGTTGGGAATTGTGATGCTGGCAAGAGGCGTGCGCGCCCTCAACGAGCGCAGGGCCGGCATGGTCAGCCTGTCCTATGGCAACGGCAAGACGGTTCGCGTGCCGAAGGGCCTCAGCGTGCTGGAGGCGAGCCTGCGCAATAATGTCCCGCATGCGAGCGTGTGCGGCGGCCGCGCCCGCTGCTCCACCTGCCGCATTCGCGTGATCGGCGACTGCGCGTCGCTGCCGGAACCCTCCATGCGCGAGGCGTTCGTGCTCAACCGCGTCGGGGCCGGCGCCGATCCGGCGATCCGCCTCGCCTGCCAGCTCCGGCCGGAGACCGATCTGTCCTTCTTCCAGATCTTCCTGCCGCAGACCACGGCGGCGACCTTGCGGACTTCGAGTCCTTCCCGCATCGGTGAGGAACGCTATCTCGTCAGCCTGTTCGTCGACATGCGCGGCTCGACCAAGCTCGCGGAAAAGCGGCTGCCGTTCGACACCGTCTTCATCGTCAATCGTTTCCTCGGTGCGGTATCGCAGGCCGTGATCGAATGCGGCGGTCAGCCCAACCAGTTCGTCGGCGACGGACAGCTGGCGCTGTTCGGGCTTGGCTCGGACCCGCAAACCGCCTGCCGCCAGGCGCTGAAGGCAGCCAGCATGATTGCCGCCAATATCGACGAATTGAACCAATTCCTGCGCCATGACCTGCGCGAGCCGATCCGCTTCGGCGTCGGCATTCATGGCGGCGAGGTGATCATCGGCGACATCGGTTATCTCGATCACATGGTGTTCACCGCGCTCGGCGACGCGGTCAATGTCGCCGCGCGTCTGCAGGACATGACCAAGAGTCTCGCCTGCGAGGTTGTCGTCTCAGAAGAAGTTCGCGTCACCGCCGGCCTTGCGCCGGATAGCCTGCCGCAGCAGGAAGTCACGATCCGCGGCCGCGCCGAGCCGATGATCGTTCGCCCCGTCGCTCATGCAAGCGCGTTGTCTGCTTTGGTTAATGATCTCGATATTCGAGCGGCGTGACTGTCGCACGCCATCGCTGTGTGATGTTTTTCACACCTGAATAGTCGTTCAGGAAATTGTCTCCGAACCACATGCTGTTTTCTCGAACCGCGCTCCTGAAGGAAGCGACTGATGTGCGATGGGTAGGACTGAAACGATCAACCCGCGCTACGGCGCACATCCAAGGAGAACGACCATGTTTCGCAAAATGACTCTCGCACTTGTCGCCGCAGCTTCCCTCAGCGCGGTGGCGTTGGCTCCCACCGCGGCCTCCGCCGGCGGCGGCGGTTGGCATCCCCATCACCATCACGGCCATGGCCTCAGCTTCGGCTTCATCGGTGGCGGCTACGGCTACGGCCATGGCGGCGAAGGTTGCTATCAGACCCGCCTCGTGCTGACCAGGTTCGGCTACCGCTACCGCGTCGTCAACGTCTGCGCCTGGTGATGGAAACTTCGGTTTCGATCCGGAACCCCCGGCCGCCACAAGCGGCCGGGGGTTCTTGCTTTGACGGTTTTCGTCGCGACGTCGCCCAACCGGTAAAATTGAGAGACGAGCGGCATTACACCGCTTCAAATGATCGCGAAACGGGCAAAAAACCCGAATGCGCCACGATATCGATCGTTTTCCGCCGAAATCGAGCTGTCGTTTGAGCTATCAAGCGTGCCCTATCCGGCGTATCCTTTGCCCTTCGGGCATGCCGGTGTGCGGGGACCGGCGGCTCGTTAATTGTTTTGATCCCGCGGAGACGACGTGATGGCTAAAGGTACTGTGAAGTGGTTCA
>JAYSPJ010000894.1:0-1903 GCA_043722155.1 Bradyrhizobium sp. | reverse complement strand
TTCGAAAGCCTGGACGAATTGACCATCTCGGCCATCTGCACAAAACCGCGATCGAGCTTGCCGACCGCATAGGCAATCGCGCCTTCGAGCTTGATCTCGCCCGAGGCCATCGAGCGGGTGCCGAGCTTGTCCTTGAGGCGAACGATCCGGTAGTGGTTGGGCGAACCGTCATCGAGCGTCCGCGGCATCAGGAACAGGCCGACGCCGCGGGTGCCCGGCCCGGCACCTTCCGGCCGCGCCAGCAGCATCACGACTTTTGCATCGGCATTGGAGCAGAACCACTTCTCGCCTGATAGCCGCCAGTGATCGCCTTCCTGCACCGCCGTCGTCGTCAGCGTGCCGACGTCGGAGCCGCCTTCCTTCTCGGTCATGAACTGGCCGCCCTGGGTCAGTTGGCTCATGTCGGTCTGGGTCAATCCGTCGAGATATTTCGCCTTCAGCGCGTCGCTGCCGAAATTCGAAAGCAGCTTGGCGCAGCCGTCGGTGACGTTGATCGGGCAACCGAGGCCGAACTCGGCCTGGTTGAACAAGAACGTAAAGGCGTGCTTGGCCACCACGGGATACTTGTCGGGCCAGCCCAGAATGCCCTTGCGCACCGACATCGCGTGAATGCCGAATTCGCCGAACGCGGCGCGCTCCAGTTCGCGATAGGCCGGATGATATTCGATCCATTGCGCGTCGCGGCCAAAACGGTCGCGCTGGTGCAGCACCGGGGTGTGGCGGTCGGCCAGCCGCGCGCATTCGTCGAGATGGCCGCCGGCGAGCGCGCCGAGCCGGTCGAGATGCGGCTCGATATGGCGGAACAGCTGTAACGGCAGATGAATGCGCAGCAGGTCCGTCAGCGCCGGATCGGCGCGGTAGAAATTCATTCCCGAAGTATCCGGCGCGAGCAATCCCGGCTGGTCGGCGGGCGTCGTCATATCGTTTTGTTTGGCTGGCTGGTGCATTTTTGACTCTTGTTCGTTCCGCCCGATATCCGGATGCTATAGACCGTCTACCGATAAAGCAGGCGATGACGCCGTCAACAAACATAATTGGAGGATCGCCCTGTGGCTGAAGGATACCGCATCATCGGCGCCGAGATGTCGCCCTACTCGGTCAAGATCCGTTCCTATTTCCGCTACAAGGCCATTCCGCATCAATGGCTTTTGCGCAATGCGGCAAGCCAGGCGGAATATGACAAATACGCCAGAATGCCGATCATTCCGCTCGTCATCACGCCGGAGGGGACTGGCATCCAGGATTCCACACCGATCATCGACGCGATGGAAAAGCTCCATCCGGAGCCGTCGATCCATCCCGACGACACGATCGCCAACTTCGTCTCCGCGCTGATCGAGGAATTCGGCGACGAGTGGGGCAACAAATGGATGTTTCACTACCGCTGGGCGCGTGACGTCGATCAGCGCGCCTCGGCCGGACGCATCGCGCGGATGCGCGGCCCGACCGCCAGCGAAGATAAGCATGAGGCGTTCGCCGCCCAGGTGCGCGTCCGCATGGTGGAGCGGGTCTGGTTCGTCGGCTCCAACGAAATGACCGGGCCGCAGATCGAGAACGGTTTTGTCGAGATGCTGGGCCTGCTGGACAGCCATCTCGCAACCCGACCCTATCTGTTCGGCGGGCGGCCGGGCTTCGGCGACTTCGGCCTCTGGGGTCAGTTTTACGAATTATGGACCGACCCGACCGCCGGCGCGTTGATCGAAGGCAACACGCCGCATGTACTCGATTGGGTGCACCGCATGCTGTGGCCGAGAGCGGAAGGCGCGTTCGAAAGCTGGGCTGAGCTCGCGCCGACGCTCATGCCGATTTTGGTCAGGCAGGTCGGAGAGCAATTCTGGCCATGGACGCTCGCCAACGAGACCGCGCTCAGGGAGGCAAGAGAAGAATTCAGCGTCACGCTCGG
>JAYSPJ010000893.1:0-13199 GCA_043722155.1 Bradyrhizobium sp. | reverse complement strand
GCGAGTCTGGCGTCCGCCGCAATCTGCAGTCGCGGCCTGCGGAAGCCGGCGTGGGCAAGTACGCTGCAGCGCATCATGCGTATCTGCCCTGCGTGCCGGCGGGCTTTCGTCGAAACCGTCGGCGCTGGATGATGGGCCGCCGATATCGACCTCACCTTCGTCTAACTCTCAAGGAGACACCCATGCCACTCGGCGGACTGCAACATTACACCATCGAACCCCAGGATCTGGAGCGCACCAGGGAATTCTATTGCGACGTGCTCGGGCTCGAGAACGGCGACCGGCCGCCGCTCGACTTCCCGGGCTACTGGCTCTATTCCGGCGGCACCGCCACGGTGCATCTGATGGGCACCCGCAAACCGCGCGAAGGCATCGTGGTACGCGGCACCGCGAAAAAGTACGAGGACACCGGCCGGCTCGATCACATCGCTTTTGCCGCGACCGATCCCGATGGCGTGCGCAAACGCCTGCAGTCGAAGAACGTGAAATTCCGCGAGAGCATCGTGCCGCGCACCGGCGATACGCAATTCTTCATGTACGATCCCGACGGCGTCGGCGTGGAGCTGAATTTCCCGAAGGCATAGAGCAGCGTTGTTGCTCGCTCGACACAGCCGCCGGTGAAAACTGGCCGATCGGGGTTTTGCGCGGCTTGTTCCCGACAACGCCCCGAGTCGGCCATCTCTCGGGCGTGAATCGGTCGGTGTTTCCCCAATATTGCATGACGAGTTGAATGGCCGCGCCGCTGCGGCAGGATAGCCGGGTGCCGCGCCTTCAACCCTACCCCAGGGGCACGTGTGCCCGGCTATTCGCGGGCGGCGGCGGTCGAAGTCTATCGAGTAAGAACCTGATCCGGCTTCGCTCAGCCGGATCAGTCGTTGGGCCGTGAGGCTACCCGGATCAAATCGGGGGCATGCTCTGACGCAATACGCGCTAATCCAGCCCGCGCTCGCGGCTTAGCCGCACCATCTCCTCGATGAACCGCGCCTTTTGCCTGGCGTCGAGGCTTGCGAACAGCGGCTCGGCCGCGTCGGCGACGTTGCGCTGGTCGACCGCGCGGTCGTTGAGGAACTGGGCTTCGTTGCGCATCTGCTCGATAATATCGTCGGGCGGATCGCGCTTGGCGCGTGCCACTCGCAAGTTGAGGCGATCGGCGCCATTGTGGCCGAGATAATGCATCGCGCTGTTGAAGCCGGCCCAATGCTTCTCCTGCTCGGGCGTCAGGTTCAATTCGGTCTTGATCCGTTCAATATTCGCATCGCTGTTGGCAACGATCTGTTCGGCGGTCAATTGCGGAGCACCGTCCTGGGTCAGCACCGAGGGCTGCTTGTCCCCCTGCTTTCCTTTGGAACCCTTCGCGGATTTTGCCGAGTTGCCTTGTTTGTCGCCGGCTTGAGGCGTCGATGCGTTCTTCCCGGTGCCAAGCACGCCGGTAAATACGCCGACCACGCCGCCGATCGCGCCGCCCAACACGCCACCGACCGGTCCGGCGGCCTTGTTGCCTTCGCGGGCGCCTTTTTGAACGCCCTCAACCACCTGTGCATCTGCACTCGGGGGAGCGCCGAGAAGCATCGCGACAATTGCGCCAAGCACAAGGTGCAATCTCAACCGCGCACGCGCTGTGGGTGTTGGGTTGATCATTCGTCGGTCTCCATGCTGATTTCGATGGGCTGGCGTGGAATCTGGCAGCGCTTCACGTCGAGTCGGACATTATCGTTTTCGCATCAAGCCAGTCTACGCCGCAAGGCGACGGTCGTGATGAGAAACGCCCGACACAGGAGCAAGTTGCGTCAGCCGCGATGGAACCTGCGGCGCCATTGCGCACCCTTGACGGCAGCGCGCGCTGCATGTGTGCGGCGCAATATGCATTACCAAGCCGCGCTGGCCGGCCGCGTGCCGCAGGCTCTGCAACCATTGGCGGATCATCGACAATCCTTTGCCGCCGATTTGGGCACAACGTTAGTTCTATGGGATGCGACACCGGATTTCTCGACAGACGCCGGCAATTCTGCTCTGATCGTCAATAACGAAGTCTCCGCGACGCCTTGCCATGCCATCTCGGTCTGCCCGGCGGCGAATAAAAAAAATAAAACGGGACTTCCATCGCACCGCGATTGGTTCACCAGGGAGAGAACGTAATGCCACGCAACAAGCTTTCTCGACGACAATTCGTAGCTGCCACCGCCCTGTCTTCGGCGGCGCTGATAACGGCGCCGTACATTCGATCGGCCAATGCCGCCGGCAAACTCAACATCGGTTTCTGGGATCATTGGGTGCCCGGCGCCAACAAGGCCTCAACCGAACTCGTCAATGAATGGGCCGCCAAGGAGAAGGTCGAGGTCTCGATCGACTACATCCCGAGCCAGGGTAACAAGAACCTGCTGACCATCGCCGCCGAAGCCCAGGCGAAATCCGGCCACGACATTCTCGCGATGCCGACATGGTGGCCGCATGCGCAGGCCGATTTGCTCGAGCCCATGAATGATGTCGTCGAAGCGCTCATCAAGGAGAACGGCGAAGTCAACGGCACCGTCAAATATCTCGGCAAATCCGGCGACAAGTGGCTGGGCGTCCCGAGCTGCATCGGCAGCCAGATCAAGGGACCCTGCTCCCGCATCGACCTCATGAAGAAGCACGCCAACATCGACGTCCAGGCGATGTACCCCGCGGGAGCGCCGCCGCAAGCCGATGGCTGGACCACGGACACGTTTCTGAAGGCGGCCGAGGCTTGTCACAAGGGCGGCGTTCCCTTCGGCATCGGTCTCGGCGAGACCAGCGACTCCGTCGATACCGTCGGCGCGTTCTTCCTCGCCTTTGGCGCGGAGGTAGTCGACATCAAGGGCAACGTCGTCGTGAAGAATGACAACGTGCGTCAGGTTCTCGAATTCTACAAGAAGCTGATGGCGTTCCTGCCGTCGGACGCGCCGGCGTGGGACGATGGCTCCAACAACAGGTGGCTGGTATCGGGCAAAGGCGCCCTGATCATGAATCCGCCGAGCGCGTGGGCGGTGGCCAAGCGCGATGCACCGCAGATCGCGGAGCAATGCTGGACCCACGGCTTCCCGATTGGTCCGAAGGGACGCTTTGCGCCGTTCCTTCCATTTTTCTGGAGCGTCTGGAATTTCTCCAAGAACAAGCCGGCCGCAAAGAGCCTGTTAACGCATCTGTCGCAACCGGCTGCGGTGGAGAAGCTGGTGGCGGCGAGCGGCGGCTACGACTTGCCGGCGTTCGAGAAA
Organism: Bradyrhizobium sp.; assembly: GCA_043722155.1. Taxonomy (GTDB): domain Bacteria; phylum Pseudomonadota; class Alphaproteobacteria; order Rhizobiales; family Xanthobacteraceae; genus Bradyrhizobium. The sequence goes on along the minus strand of JAYSPJ010000893.1, from coordinate 9,966 downwards.
CTCACCACCCTGAAGACGTGGGCGGAAGAGAGCCCGCCGAAAGGCACGCTTTACCACTATCCGAATCCGCACAAGCACCAGACGCTTTCGATCTCGGCATCGCCGGCCCCACCCAAGATCGCGCAGCAGATCTACACGCAGGCGACCCTGACCAAGATGTGCGTGCGCTTCTACCAGGGTGAAGCGATGGAGAAGACACTGTCCTGGGCCCAGGGCGAACTCGAAGGCTTCATGCGGAGCTAGGGGAATTTCGTCGCCACGGCCCGTCGGGTTTCGGGCCGCGGCGGCGGGCGTCCGCCTGCCGATATGTCGAGAATCCGGCGCCGCGCCGGCTTCTCGGCGCGGAAACTTCCACCTCCTTGAAATGAAATTCGCGAGGAAGATGCTTTATGGTTGATGTCGCGATTGAGCGGAACAGCGCTGCCCCCGCGCGAGCGGTGCGCAAGCGCGCCAGTTTACGAACCGCGCTAAAGCGGAAATCGACCGCAGCCTTTCTGATGACGCTGCCGCTGATCCTGCTGATCTCGCTTCTGGTAATTTATCCCGCGTTCTACTCGCTGCATCTGGCGACATTGAACAAGTCGATGCAACGTTTCGTCGGATTTGGCAATTTCCAGTTCCTCTTCACGCGCGAAACGTTCTGGCTGGTGGTCCAGCAATCCTGCATTTTCGCGATCACGGCCGTGGTCTTCAAGGCGCTGATCGGGTTCATCGTTGCCCACTTCGTCCACAACATTCCGGCGAAGGGTCAGCGTAAGTGGCGTGGAATGTTGCTGGTGCCATGGGTCATTCCGCCGGCCATGAGCACGCTGGCGTGGTTGTGGCTGTTCGATCCGTCGTACAGCGCCTTCAACTATTTATTGGCGGGCATCGGCGTGGACCGGATTCCATGGACCGGCGAAACCGGCTGGGCCCGGTTCTCGGTCATCCTGGTGAATATCTGGTTCGGCGCCCCGTTCTTCATGATCATGTACCTGGCTTCGCTGAAGTCGGTGCCCGATCAGCTCTACGAAGCCGCCGCCATCGACGGCGCCAACTGGTGGCAGCGCATCTGGTACGTGACGCTGCCGATGATGCGCAACATCATCGCGATCACCACGTTGTTTTCCCTGATCGTCACCTTCGCCAACTTCGATATCGTGCGCATCCTGACCGCCGGCGGGCCGCTGGACCATACCCATATGTTCGCCACCTGGGCCTTCAGGATCGGTATCGAGGGCGGCGACATCCCGCTCGGCGCCAGCGTCTCGCTGTTCATGGTGCCGATACTTGCAATCGCGGCGGTCTTCATCCTGCGCGACATCAACAAACGCGGGAATGAAGCCTGATGACCAGCACCGTCGTGATCGACAAGGGCGCGCCGACCCGCGCCGTCAAACTGCGCAGCATGAGCCGCGACCGCACCTGGGCGCTGAGATGGTCGTACTTCTTTCTCACGCTGTTCGCGATCTTCTCGCTGGTGCCGCCGCTCTACATGGTGATCACTTCGTTGAAGACCAGCGCCGAGATTTCGGCGGCGACGAATCCGTGGTGGGTTTTCCATCCAACATTGTCGAACTATGTCGAGTTGCTGACATCGAACCAGTTCCTGATCTTCTTTCGCAATTCGACGCTGGTCTCGATCTTCGTCGTGACGATCACCATGCTGATCAGCGTGCCTGCGGCATTCGCCCTGGCACGAATGCGGTTCTGGGGCTCGGCGACGCTCGCGACCGGCGTGTTTCTCACCTACCTGATCCCCGAAACTCTGCTGTTTCTGCCGCTGTTCAAGATGTTCGTGGTGTTCGGCGATCTGACCGGGATCCAGCTGATCAACAAATGGTACGTGCTGCTCATCGTCTATCCGACGCTGACGGTTCCGTTCTGCACCTGGATCATGATCGGTTACTTCGCGTCCATTCCCAAGGAACTCGACGAGGCCGCCATCATCGACGGCGCGTCATGGTTCCAGACGCTGACGCGGATCTTCATTCCAGTCGCCCTGCCCGGCCTGATCGCCGCGACCATCTTCGCCTTCACGGTGTCATGGGCGCAGTTCCTCTATCCGCTGGTGTTCACGACATCGACGGATCAGCTGGTGCTGCCGGTCGGCATCATCACCACCCTGATCAAGGGTGACGTGTTCGCCTGGGGGCAGATCATGACCGGCGCCCTGCTCGGCGCCGCGCCGCCGCTGATCATCTACGCGTTCCTGATGGACTATTACATTGCCGGCCTCACCGCCGGTGCGACAAAGGGTTGAACTCAATGGCTGACGTCACGTTGCGTAAGGTTGTCAAACGTTACGACGACGTCGAGGCGGTGCGTGGCATCGATCTCGACATCGCCGACCATGAATTCGTCGTGCTGGTGGGACCCTCGGGCTGCGGCAAATCGACCACGCTGCGGATGATCGCGGGACTCGAGGATATCACCGATGGCGACATCATGATCGGGGGCGATGTCGTCAACGACGTGCCGCCGAAGGATCGCGACATCGCGATGGTGTTCCAGAATTACGCGCTCTATCCGCATATGACGGTCGCGGAGAACATGTCGTTCGGACTGCGCCTGAAGCGCTATCCGAAAGCCGAGATCAAGACGCGGATCGACGAAGCCGCCCGCATGCTCGATATCGTCGAACTGGTCGACCGCAAGCCGAAGCAATTGTCGGGCGGCCAGCGCCAGCGCGTGGCGATGGGCCGCGCCATCGTGCGAAACCCCAAGGTGTTTCTGTTCGACGAACCGCTGTCCAATCTCGACGCCAAGCTGCGCGTGCAGATGCGGATCGAAATCAAGAAGGTGCACCAGAAGGTCCGCACCACCACCGTCTATGTCACCCACGACCAGGTCGAGGCGATGACGCTCGCCGACAGGGTCGTGGTCATGAACCATGGCCGGATCGAACAGATCGGGACGCCGAACGAACTCTATCACAACCCGGCCACGCGCTTCGTCGCCGGCTTCATCGGCTCGCCGGCGATGAATTTCATGACCTGCCGGCTCGAGGACGTCGGCGGCAGGATGCATATCCGCCTGACCGACCGCATCGCCTTCCCGCTGCCGCCGGCCAGGGCCGAACGCTACAAGGGTATCTCGCGAACCGACAAATTGCTGCTGGGTATCCGCCCGGAACACATCACCGAATCCAAGCAGCATGCGGAGCCGGGCGTCGAAACCTTCGACGCCGTGCTTGACGTCACCGAGCCGATGGGCATGGAGACGTTGATCTATTTTACAATGGAGGGCGCGCAGATCTGCGGCCGGGTCAATCCGAATGCCGGCGCGCGCGACGGCGCCCCCCTGCGATTGGCTGTGGACCTCAACAATATGCACCTGCTAAATGAGGCTACTGGCGTCGTCCTATGACGGCCGCACAACAAGAAACGAACCAGGGGCGCGGGAATGACGACAAACAAGAAGAAGATTTTCATCACAGAATCGTTTTCGCAATCCGGAAGAGCTCTGCTGCGGGAACGGGACGACCTCGACCTCGTCGAATTCCCGAATATGATTTCCGCCAAGGACTTCGAGGCCAAGCTCAGGGAGCACGCGCCGGTCCATGGCGTGGCGCTCGGCGCCACCCGCTTCGGTGAACCGGAACTGGAGGCCTCCAAGGACATGAAGGTGGTGACCCGGATCGGCGTCGGTTTCGACGCCGTCGACGTTCCCGCGTTGAGCCGCCGCAAGGTCCCGCTGATGGTCGCGGGCACCGCGAATTCGCCGTCGGTGGCCGAACAGGCGATGTTCATGATGCTGACGCTGGCCAAGCGCGCCGTCGAAATGCATTCCATCGTCAAGGATGGCAAATGGGGGAGCCGGCTCGGCATGCTGCCCTACGACCTCTACGGCAAGACCGTGCTGATCATAGGCTTCGGCCGCATCGGCACGCGCACCGCCAAGCGCTGCCTGGCCATGGAAATGAACGTCCTGATCTACGACCCCTACAAGCCCGCCGCCGAGATCAAGGCCGCCGGCTGCGAGCCGGTCACCGATCTCGATGCGGCGCTGCCGCGCGCCGATTTCGTCAGCATCCACTGCCCGAAGAATCCCGAGACCGTCGGGATGTTCAACGCGGCGCGGCTGCAACGCATGAAGGCGACCGCCTATCTGATCAACACCGCGCGCGGCGGCATCGTCGACGAAGTGGCGCTGTATGACGCGCTTTCGTCCGGCAAGCTTGCTGGTGCGGGTCTCGATGTGTTCGAGCAGGAGCCGCCGCCTGCAGGGCATTCGCTGTTCGCGCTTCCCAACGTCATCATGGCGCCGCATGTGGCGGGCGTGACGCGGGAAGCGGTCGACCGGATGAGCGAGCAAACCGCGCGCAATATCCTGAGCGCACTCGACGGCCAGCCACTGCGCCAGAACGTCATCAACCAGGACGTGCTCGGCTGAGCCGGATGAAAGCGGCAATCCGGCCTGAATACTGACTGATTCGGCACTTCAGCGACCCCACGGACATCCGTATGGCTTTCAAGGAATACGGCAGCTATGACGGGATCGGCCTTGCCGATCTCGTCCGGAAAAAGCAGGTCAGCGCCAGGGAGTTGCTGGACGAGGCGATCGCGCGTACCGCCAGGGTCGATCCGCAAATCAACGCGGTCGTCGTGAGGCATGACGACTTTGCGCAGCAGCAAATCGACAAGGGGCTTGCCGATGGTCCCTTCACCGGCGTGCCGTTCCTGCTGAAGGATCTGGAACTTCTCAAGGACACGCGGACGACCTTCGGCGCCAGCGTCTACAAGGACACCGTCGCCGATCATAGCGGCACCCTCGCCCAGCGTTTCCTCGACGCCGGTCTCACGATTTTCGGAAAGACCTCCAGTCCGGAATTCGGGTTGATGCCGACCACCGAGTCTCGCCTGTTCGGCCCGACCCGAAATCCGTGGAGTCTCGCGCATTCGTCAGGCGGCTCATCCGGCGGCGCGGCCGCGGCGGTTGCGGCGCGGATTCTGCCCGTCGCGCATGCCAGCGACGGCGGCGGCTCGATCCGCATTCCGGCCTCCGCATCCGGCGTGTTCGGATTGAAACCGACCCGCGCGCGCACCCCGCTTGGGCCGGATCGCGGCGAAGGCTGGGGCGGATTTTCCTGCGGCCACGTCGTGAGCATCAGCGTGCGCGACAGCGCCGCGATGCTGGATGCGATCCACGGACCCGAGCCGTCCAGCCCCTATGTGGCGCCACAGCCAGAGCGACCCTTCCTCGAGGAAGTCGGCCGCGATCCCGGCCGCTTGCGCATCGTCTTCACCGACAAGTCGCCCTATGGTGACGCCATCGATCCGGAAATCGCCGCGGCGACCCGCGAGATTGCAGCCCTGCTCGCAGGCCTCGGCCATCATGTCGAGGAGCGCGCGCCAATGTTGGCCGCCGATCCCGCGGTGGTGATGTCGACCATTGTGGCCGCCAACACCGCGCTGAATGTACGGCTTGCCGAGCAGCGCTTCGGCCGCGCGATGACGACCCACGATTTCGAGGTCTTGACGCTGGCGAGCGCGCATAATGCGCAAAACGCGACCGCGACCGACTATGTCGCCGCGCAACTCGGCGCGTTCCAGATTTCGCGCGCGCTCGCCACGTTCTTCGAGAGCTGCGATGTGTTGCTGTGCCCGACTCTCTGTTCGCCGCCGCTGCGGATCGGCGAGCTCAATACGATGTCGGAGGATCTGTCGCATATCGCCCCGATCCTGCGGCGCTACATGCCGGCGACTGCCATGTTCAACATGTCCGGCCAGCCCGCGATGTCGGTGCCGCTGGCATGGAACGCGGCCGGATTGCCGCTCGGCATGATGTTTTCCGCGCGCTTCGGCGACGAGGCCACCTTATTCCGCCTGGCGGCTCAACTCGAGCAGGCGCGTCCCTGGAAGGGCAAATTGCCGCCAGTTTGCGCGTAAACCGACAAAACTCAGCCGTATTCAAGAGCGAGGAAGGGAACTCGGCGCTGGCAGCGGAGTTCCCTCTGTTCGCCTGTTGCGTATTGCCCGGAGGTTTCGGATTTTGAATCAAAGCGACCCGACCGACCACGCGCTTGCGGCCATCGCCAGCATTCTCGATCATCCGGAACCCCACCGCGAGCCGGAGCAAGCCGCGGTGGAGGAGAAGCCTGCCACGCCCGAGGCGATCGAGGCCGAAGGCTATTCGAAAATCGGTCCCGGCCCGATGGCCGCGATCCGCTTCAAATGGACGGTTCGCCGCGAGGCCAATGACGAATATTTTGTGGACGAGACGATCGGCGAGAATTCCGCGCCGGTGGTCAGCGGCCCGCTGGCACCGGATGCCGCGATCAGGCTGGTGGACGATCGTGCGAGCGAAGCGCGGCAGCGATTTGAGCAGATCAGAAGTGAAATGACCGGACGGGCCGCGGCCGCAAATTTGGTTCGCAAGGACGTCGGCGAAATGTGATTTTCGAACTCCGGAAGGATGTCGGGATCTCATGGCGGGCGCTTTCCGGAAGTTTACCGCGTCTGCCGCCGTAAATTAGATTGGGCCTGTCAAAACGGATGAACCAAAGCTGTTAACCCACGACTCATAGCCATGAAAGTGATGTAGGTCACGTTGCAAGAGACTATCGCAACGTACGGTGGACACTGGGATTTCACTTGCTCAGGAGGTCATATGAGAACGCTTCTTGCTGTCGCCGCGTTTTTGCTGGCGAGCACCGCCGCGCAGGCCCAGTACACTTTCGACTACGGCGGCCGCACCATTATCATCGATCCCGATCGCGGAACGGTTTCGATCCCGGGCGTCTATGACAACACCGGAAAGAAAGCGAAACGGTCGCGCGACGAGCAGGACAATGACCGTCCGCGCAAACAGGTACCGCAGCAGGCGAAGAACGACCCGCAGGCGCCCGTTAACGCGCCGGTCCAGCAGGCCCCAGCGCCCGCGACCACGTCAACCGAGCCTGCGCCAGTCACGGCGGCAGTTGCACCTGCCGCGACCGCGACACAGTCTCCGGCCAGCGCGCCCGCGCCGCTGGCTCAGCCAGATCCGCCGCCTGTTGCCCCACCAGCACCGGCGCCTGTCGTTGCGACCGCTCCCGCGCCGCCCGCACCCACTCCTAAGCCGCAGGCGGTCGTCCCCGCCGCTGGGGCAAACTCGCCGCTCGGCATGTGGCTGACCGAAGAAAAGGAAGGCAAGGTTCGGATCGAGCAATGCGGTCCCAACCTCTGCGGATATTCCGTGGACGCCAAGTCGAACCAGAACGGCGAACAGGTTCTGATCAACATGAAGCCTGGCAAGGACGCCAAGTGGAGCGGGCGGATTCTCGATCCGAACAGTGGCAGCACCTATGATTCGACGATCGCGTTGAAAGGCTCCGACCGACTGCGCGTTCAGGGCTGCGCGTTTGGCGGCATGTTCTGCGGCGGTCAGACCTGGAGCCGGCTGAACTAGGCCACCAAACTCCACCGGTGGAAGCCGGCCGCAACGGCAGGCCTCGCGGCGTCGGGGATGATGCCGGCCGCGTTCACGCGCGCCAGACCAAGGCCAAAATGGCGCCCTGTCGCCGTGATTACCATCACATTCCGCGGCGTGCGGATGTGTGACCATGCCGGCGTCCAACCAGGGAGGACGCGCCATGGAACAGATTCGCAAAATGCTCATCGCCAGCCGTATCCTGCTGATCGCAGGCATGTCGGTCGCCACACCCGCCGCAGCTGCGACATTTGACGGTGCCTGGAACGTTCAGATCGCCTCGAGCAACGTCGCGTGCCCGAACGGAACGAGTGTTTCGATCGGCATCAACCATGGTCAGGTGGCATCGAACAACGCGATGGTCACGGCGTCCGGCCGCGTCGCCAACGCCGGCACCATCAGCGTGACCTTGAGCAGCGGGATGAAACGGGCCGTCGGTTCGGGTCACCTCACTGCCACCTCAGGATCGGGTACCTGGCGCGGCGCGCTGTGCTCGGGGACATGGACCGCGCAGCGGATGTGAGCGCGGTGGGCCTCGTGTTCCGGACGCGGTGCAGCGTTCTTGCGCGCGTGAACGCGCTCCGGCGCTGCGCTGCGTCCGGGGCACGCGAACTCGCTAGCCGACCTTTGCCGAATATTCCGCGTCGGTCACCGGCTCCATCCAGTTGACGTAACTTCCGTCCAGCGCTTCCTGCATCGCGACGTGGGTCATGCCATTGGCCGGCGAGGCGCCATGCCAATGCTTTTCGCCAGCTGGAATCCACACCACATCGCCCGGCCTTATCTCGAGGATCGGTCCTCCCTTGGTTTGGACCCGGCCTACACCTGAGAGGACGTAGAGCGTCTGCCCCAGTGGATGAGTATGCCAGTTCGTCCGCGCGCCCGGCTCGAAGGCGACGCGGTTCGCAGCAATCCGCGCCGGGGCCTCGGTGACAATGATCGGGTCCTGCCAGACCGTGCCGGTAAAATATTCTTTGGGCGCCCGGCGTGTCGGCCGTGAGCCGGCGAGATGGATATCCATGGAGTCCCTCCTTGTTTGCAGGCGCCGTAACGACGCGCCCTGATTATTTCTTCGAGGCGGCGTAACGCGCCTTGGTCTCGGCGTTCATGGGATAGAGACCCGGCAATACCGCGCCGGCATTTACCTGATCGACGATCCAGGCCTCCATGCGCTCCTGCTCGGCGCCTTCGGCCAGAATGAGCTCGAGGAACGCCGCCGGGATCACCACGGCGCCGTCCTGGTCGGCGACGATAATGTCATTCGGGAAGATCGCGACCCCACCGCAGCCGATCGGTTCGCCCCAGCCCACGAAAGTCAGCCCGGCGACCGAGGGCGGCGCGGCAAACCCGTCGCACCACACCGGCAAGCCGGTGCCGAGCACACCTTCGAGATCGCGCACCACGCCGTCGGTCACCAGCGCCGCCACGCCGCGCTTGGCCATGCGGGCGCACAGGATGTCGCCGAAGATCCCGGCGTCGGTGACGCCCATGGCGTCGACCACCGCGATGCAGCCTTCGGGCATGGCTTCGATCGCGGTCCGGGTCGAGATCGGCGATGACCAGGACTCCGGAGTCGCCAGATCCTCCCGCGCCGGCACGAAACGCAGCGTGAAGGCCGGCCCGACCAGCCGGGGCTGTCCCGGCCGCAGCGGCCGCGAACCCCGCATCCAGACGTTGCGCAGGCCCTTCTTGAGCAGAACCGTGGTGATGGTGGCGGTGGACACGCGCGACAGGGTCGCGATCGCTTCAGGGGTCAGGGACATCGAAAAATCGGCTCCGGTCGGGATTGATTGGCGGCGCATCTTGCGGGGTGCGGCCATCGCGTCAAGTGGCGTTGCCGAGGGTCTGCATCGCGCAGCGCGATCACCACCTCCTATCACGGTTATATGGATTAATTTATTGAACTTGCGGGCTGATTTGAACGAAGCGAATTCCACTCCAGCCCAAAACACGCTAGAGCATGATATCCGCCGAAGAGTTTGAGGCCATGTCCGCGACGCTCCCCCCGCCCCGCCTTTTGCCAAGTGGCGACAGCGCCATCACGGTGGAATTCAGCCGCAACATCGATGACGCCGCTAACCGGCGGGTGCTGGCGCTCGACCGCACGCTGGCGCGTGAGACCATCGCCGGCGTGACCGAGACCGTGCCGACCTACCGATCCCTGCTGGTGCATTACGATCCCGTGCAGATCGGTTTCGACGCGCTGAGCGAGAAGCTGGTTGCGCTGGCGCAGCGGCCGGTTCCGCCTGTCGCAACAACGCGGCGCTGGCGCATTCCGGTGGTTTACGGCGGCGAGCACGGCCTCGATCTCGAGGACGTCGCCAAGGCACTGAACACCACGCCTGACGATGTCGTGGCCCGGCATATCGCCGGCGACTACCGGGTCGCCATGATCGGCTTTACGCCGGGCTGGTCCTATCTCAGCGGCCTCGCGCATCAGCTGCATATGCCGCGACGGCAAAACCCGCGCCTGCTGACGCCGGCCGGTACGGTCTCGATCGGCGGCGTGCAGACTGGGGTCCAGTGTCTGGCCGGACCGAGCGGCTGGCATCTCCTGGGACGCACTCCGGTCCG
>JAYSPJ010000892.1:0-2425 GCA_043722155.1 Bradyrhizobium sp. | reverse complement strand
TTGCCGAGATCGGTGATGGTTTTCGGCTCGCCGAAATAGACGCCGCCGGTGAGCTCGCGCACGATCATGATGTCGAGGCCCTCGACCACCTCGCGCTTCAGGCTGGAGGCGTCCGCCAGCGCCGGATAGCACACCGCGGGGCGCAGATTGGCGAACAGTGCGAGTTCCTTGCGCAGCCGCAACAATCCCGCCTCGGGGCGCACGTCATAGGGGACGCTGTCCCACTTCGGCCCTCCGACCGCGCCGAAGATCACGGCGTCGGCGGCCATCGCCAGCGCCATGGTCGCGTCGGTAATGCTCTGCTGGCTGGCGTCGTAGGCCGAGCCGCCGACCAGCCCCTGCTCGGTCGAAAAATGCGCGATGCCCTGCGCGTTGAGCCAGTCGATCAGGCGTTTCACCTCCGCCATCACTTCGGGGCCGATACCGTCGCCGGGGAGAAGCAGCAGTTTATGGGTCGCCATTGAAATATCCTTGCTAGTCTCTGCTCGTCATTCCGGACGCCGAGCCACCGGGTCCGGCCTGCGGCCGGCCCGATGACAGGCTCCGCGAGGCGATCCGGAATCCAGACGTTGGATGGATTCCGGGTTCGCGCTGATGTGCGCCCCGGAATGACGGTGGCGGGAGTGCTAATGCGCTCCGGGCGGATTGGCAAGGCGGCCCCCTTAGGCGACAATTCGCCTAGCGAGCAAGCCCGCCCCAAGACGGACCTCATGACCCTGGCCATCCTGTTAGCTTTTGCCTCCGCGACCTGCCTCGGCGTGGGTGTGGTCACGGCGCAGTTCGGGTTGCGCAGCGTCGAGCCGCTCTCGGGCGCCGCGATCAGCGTTCCCGCCTTCACCGTGCTGTTCCTGCTGCTGGCGCCGCTGATTCTTGCCGGCGAACCCGTGGTCTGGCGCGGGGTGCCGATCTTCGCCGCCATCGGCCTGGTTTTCCCGGCGCTGCTGACCCTGCTGACCTTTGCATCCAACCGCGCGCTGGGGCCGGTCGTGACCTCGGCGCTCGGCAATCTCGCGCCACTGTTCGCGGTGGCGCTGGCGGTTCTGGTGCTGCAGGAGCCGCTGCAGGGATTGCAACTCGCCGGGCTGGTGATCGCGGTGATCGGCGCGGTGATCATCACCGTGACGCGCCCGCGCGACTTCGGAAGCTGGCGGACCTGGGCGCTGCTGCTGCCGCTTGGCGGCGCGGTGCTGCGCGGCGTCATCCCGCCGGTCGTCAAGCTCGGGCTCGAGATCTGGCCCAGTCCGCTGTGGGCCTGCCTGATCGGCTACGTCATGTCATCGCTGGTCGTGCTGACCGTTCAGCGCATCCGCAAGGGAAGTTTTGTCGTCGCGGCGCCATGGTCCGGCCGGCTCTGGTTTGCCGTCACGGGGATTTTCAATGGTCTGAGCGCACTGACGCTGTTTGCCGCCGTGCGCCACGGGCCAATTACACTGGTCGCACCGCTGGTCGCGGTCTACCCGCTGGTGACGGTTCTGCTGAGCGCCATCATGCTCCATCAGGTGCGGATCACAGCGCGGATCGTGGCCGGAACCGCGCTGACGGTGGCGGGTGTCGCCCTGGTACTGATCGGGTAAGGAAGTTCACAGGGACGCAGGAGCGGCGTTGCGCGATTGGCAAGACACCATTGCCGGTGACGCGCCTGTGCAACTGCCGCTTGGCCTGCCAGAATGCCGCCGAGCCGGAGTAACCCCTTGCACACCCACGACCGCCCCTCGGCCCCGGCGCATCCCGCGCGGCTGATCCTGATCCTGTCGCTGGCGCCCACGGTCGGCCTCGGCATCGGCCGTTTCGCCTATGCGCTGGTGCTGCCGGACATGCGCGATGCGCTGGTCTGGTCGTATTCGGCCGCCGGCTTCATGAACACGATCAACGCTGCCGGCTATCTCGTCGGCGCGCTGCTGGCGTCGCGCCTGATCAGGCGCTTTGGACTGGCCGCTTCGGTGCGCTGGGGAACGCTGGCCTGCGTCGCGTCGCTGGCGCTGTGCGCCGTCTCCGGCAATTTTGCCATTTTGAGCTTTGCCCGGTTGTTGGCCGGTCTTGGCGCCGCGGTCGGATTCGTCGGCGGCGGCGCACTGGCGGCAACGGTCGCGCAATCGCGGCCCGATCGGGCCAACTTCCTGCTCAGCCTGTTCTACGCCGGGCCCGGCAGCGGCATCCTCGCATCCGGGCTGATCTCACCATTCGTGCTGCAGGCGTTCGGGCCGGGATCGTGGTGGATCGTGTGGTGGGCGATGACGTTGCTCTCGGTCGTCATGACGATTCCGCTGCTGCTGACGCCGATCAGCACGACTGCCGGCGTCGCCGATGCGGCGGCCACGCCATTCGCGATCCGGCCGGTGCTGATCTATCTCGCCGGATACTTCCTGTTCGGCGCCGGCTACATCGCCTACATGACCTTCATGATCGCCTATGTGCGCGACGCCGG
>JAYSPJ010000891.1:0-8628 GCA_043722155.1 Bradyrhizobium sp. | reverse complement strand
CCAACCCAAATCACCTGATATCCATCGATGTCCCGTCCCACTCAGGGTTAGGGAAATTTCCGAAAAGTTCGAGCCTATCAGGCCGCGAGATTGCGAAGGCGTGTTTGCCGACACGCGCGACGGCCATGGAAGCTGCTGTTCGCTGCACATGACGAGCCGTCCCGGCCGCTCGGCTGGCTGTCGCTCCGCTGTCGTGCGGCGCTGTTATTCACCGTTCCTGAATTAGGCAATCGATTCTGCCGGGTCCATCGGCGACACGAACTGTCATCGCGTTGTCACGGGATTCTGCTAGCTGCTCGCGCATGGGAATTACGCTATGAGTGAAAAGTCGCCCGAGCGGCGCTTTCGCACTTTGTTCATCTCCGACGTTCATCTCGGAGCACGCGGCTCGCAAGCCGGCCAATTGCTGGATTTCCTCCGCACCCACGATGCCGACACCATCTATCTGGTCGGCGATATCGTCGATGGCTGGGCGCTGCAATCCGGCTGGTACTGGCCACAATCGCACAACGACTTCGTGCAGAAGATGCTGCGCAAGGCGCGCAAGGGCGCCAAGGTCATCTATGTGCCCGGCAATCACGACGAGTTCCTGCGCAACTACTACGGCACGCATTTCGGCGGCATCGACGTGGTGGAAAACATCATTCACACCGGGATCGACGGCAAGCGTTACCTGGTGATCCATGGCGATATCTTCGATCTCGTGGTGCAGAATGCGCGCTGGCTCGCTCATCTCGGCGACAAGGCCTATGATTTCGCCATCCGGATGAATCGTCTGGTCAACGCCTTCCGGCGCGCGTTCGGCGTGCCCTATTGGTCGCTGTCGCAATGGGCCAAGCTGAAGGTCAAGAACGCCGTGAATTATATCGGCGCGTTCGAACAGACGCTCGCTGCCGAGGCGCGCCGTCACGGCGCCGACGGGGTGATCTGCGGCCATATTCATTACGCCACCATCCGCGATGAACACGGCATCCGTTACATGAACTGCGGCGACTGGGTGGAAAGCTGCACCGCGCTCGTCGAGCACGAGGACGGCCGGTTCGAAATCATCAGCTGGACCGACCCGCTGCGGCGAACCGTGCCGGTGGCCGCCGTCGCGGCGCGGGCCGCCTGATGCGCATCCTGGTCGCGACCGATGCGTGGCATCCCCAGGTCAACGGGGTGGTGCGAACGCTGACCATGATGGCGGAGGCGGCCGGGCCGCTCGGCGTTGATGTCAGCTTTCTCACGCCACAATCGTTCCGGACCTTCGCGATGCCGAGCTATCCGGATCTGCGGCTGGCGCTGCCGTGGCCCTCGGCAATTGCCCGACTGATCTCGGCAGCACAGCCCGACAGCATTCATATCGCAACCGAAGGCCCGATCGGGCTGCTGGTGAGCCGCCATTGCCGCCGGCATGGATTGCCGTTCACCACCAGCTTTCACACCCGGTTTCCGGAATACATCTCCGCGCGCCTGCCGATCCCGGAGCCATGGATCTGGGCGGCGCTACGCTGGTTTCATGGCGCGAGCCAGGCGGTGATGGCGGCGACGCCGGCGCTGGCCGGCGAATTGCGCGCACGCGGCTTTCGCGACGTGGTGCTGTGGCCGCGCGGGGTTGATACCAGCCATTTTCATCCGCGCCCCGTCGACCTCGGCCTGCCGCGCCCGGTGTTTCTCTGTGTCGGCCGCGTCGCGGTGGAGAAGAATCTCGAGGCGTTTCTCGGCCTCGATCTGCCCGGCACCAAATTGATTGTCGGCGATGGACCGGCGCGCGCAGCCCTGGCCCGGAAGTATTCGCAAGCCGTGTTTCTCGGCGCGCGGCAGGGCGAAGAACTGGCGGAGGCGTATGCGGCCGCCGACGTCTTCGTGTTTCCGAGCAGGACCGACACCTTTGGCCTGGTGCTGCTCGAGGCGCTGGCCAGCGGGTTGCCGGTCGCCGCGTTCCCGGTGACCGGTCCCCGCGACGTGATCGGCGCAGCCCCGGTCGGCTCGTTGCACGACGATTTGCAGGTAGCGTGCCTGGCCGCGCTGACTATTTCGCGGCAGGCCTGCGTTGCGTTTGCCGCAAAGCATAGCTGGGAAGCCTCGGCCCGCGCCTTCGTCGATAATATAAACAATGCCCGCTCGCCCGATTCGAGCGATGAACCCGTACAATTTGCAGTGAAAGAGCCGCGTTTGATCGCCTGATCCGGGTCAAGCGGCTTGCCCGGGTGCTGGCGCAGGCGTAACTTTGCACGATGACCATCGCAATCCTGCCCGTGACTTCAGCTGACATCGATGCGGCCGCGCGCGTGCTGGCGCCGTTCGCGGTGCGAACGCCGCTATTGTCGCCGCCGGTTCTCAACGAACGCATGGGAACCCGGATATTTCTGAAACCGGAAATGCTGCAGCGGACCGGATCGTTCAAGTTTCGCGGCGCCTTCAACAAGCTGTCGTCGATCCCGCTGGAAGCGCGCGGCGGCGGCGTGGTCGCGTTCTCGTCCGGCAACCACGCCCAGGGCGTGGCGCATGCGGCGCAGATCCTGGGCATGCAGGCGACCATCGTGATGCCCGCCGACGCGCCGCTCTCCAAGCGCGAACGCACCAAGGCCTATGGCGCCGAGGTGGTGCTGTACGACCGCGACCGCGAGGATCGCGAAGCGATCGCCCGTGAGATCGCCGGCAGACACGGCGCCACCCTGGTGCGGCCCTATGACGATCCGTTCGTGATCGCGGGTCAGGGCACGGTAGGCCGCGAGATCGCCGAGGATATGGCGGCTCTCGGTCTCGCGCCGGATATCGTGGTGGCCCCCGCCTCGGGCGGCGGGCTGATCGCCGGCGTCGCCACCGCGATCAAGGCGCGCTATCCCGAGGCCATGGTGATGTCGGGCGAACCCGAAGAGTTCGACGATCACGCGCGCTCGCTGCGTGCAGGCAAACGCGAAGCGCACGGCTCCAAGGGCCGCACCATCTGCGATGCGCTGATGGCCGCGATCCCCGGCGAGATCACTTTCTCCATCAACAGCATGCTGCTGACCCAGGGCATCACCGCGACCGATGCCGAAGTCGGCCTCGCGGTCGGATTTGCCTTTCGTGAGTTGAAGCTGGTGGTCGAGCCGGGCGGTGCGGTCGGGCTCGCGGCCCTTTTGGCCGGCCGCATCGACGTCAAAGGCAAGAACGTCGTCATCGTGCTGTCGGGCGGCAATGTCGATGCGGATCTGTTCGCGCGACTGATCGGTTAAGCGGCGGATCGGGCGAAGGCGCTCAGGAGAAGAACGCGATCTTCTCGGTCTGGCTCATGCGCCGGATCGCCGCCAGTGGATCTGACCCCGCTGAAGCGGGCTGGCTCAGGATTCCCCTGGCGATCAGCGAGGAGCCAAGCGATGGCTCTTCGGCGGCCTCGAGCGAAGGTTGCAGCGACGGTTCGATGGCCGGCGGCTCTGCCGCGGCCGCCACGGGCTCCGGTTCCGGCGCGACGCTGACGGGATCGGCAGGCGCCGGCTCTGCGACGGCAGTTTCAGCCGACTCGGTGCCGGAGATGTCATCGAAATCGCTGGGATCGTCCGCAGCCATTTCAAGCGCGATCATGTCGAGGATCGCGTCGTCATGGGCGTCGGCGGCTTCGGCCGTCAGGCCCATCGGCTCGGCGGTTACGTCCGCGGTCTCCACCAGGGCGTCCGTGGTCTCGACCGTTGCGTCCGCGGTCTCCGCCGTCATCTCCATGGCTTCCGCCGTGGCGATGGCTTCTTCGGCCAGCACCGACGAGGTTCTCACCGTGGCTTCGGAGTCGCCGTTGGCGGCCGCGGTCTCGAATGGCTCCGCCACAACGGCGGGCATGTCCGCCGATGGGGCAGGCGAGGCGGAATGGGAGGCCGGCGGGATGGGCTCCGCGGCGGACAGCGGCGATGCGGGGGGGGCCTCGCCGCCGCCCAGTTCCGCCAGCTGTCGCTCGATGACGTCGAACGCGGTCAGGGGATTGATCGATGCGATCTGTCCGCAGGCCCCTTCGATGGCGCTGATCTGGGAATCGATCAGATCGCAGATCCGGCTGTCGGCGCCGATTTCCCGCCACCTCCAGGCGATTTCCCGGATGATCCGGCTGCCCTTGCGGACCGGCGCCAGCTTTTCCTCCAGCGCAAGGCCGTCGAGCGCCGCCACCCTGGCCTCATCGACCGCGCTGCGGATCGCGGCCAGCGCCTCCCTGAGCCCGTTGTCGGGGGCCGGCTGGGGCTGCCGCTGGGCCGCGAGATTTTCCTCGAGCCGCGCCACCGCCTCGAGCACCATGCTGGTGTCGGCATTGCGGTTGCGCTTGGCATATTCACCGAGGAACCAGCGGCCCCGCGAGGTCTCCATGAACGCGTGGCTGATCGCGTCATAGTCCTCCTCGCTCGGCTGCGCGGCGCGAGCAGAGATCGGAGACAGGGCAAATGCTTCGTCGGCCATGCAAGACTCATCGCGCAAATGTCAGCGCGTTGCGTTAACGATCATCACGATATCGAGCGAATCGCAATTGAATTGATGCCGAGCGAATCACAAATCCCCATCGCATCTCGAGCGACCTCCAGGCGATTCGCCACGCGGCTGGCGCTGTTTTACGGTACGCTGTTCGGCCTCGTCGGCACCCATTTGCCGTTCTTCCCGGTGTGGCTGAAGGCGGTCGGGATCGACGCGTCGTGGATCGGTATCATTACCGCCGTTCCCTCGGTGACGCGGTTTACGGTGCTGCCGTTCATCACCGGCCTTGCCGAAAGGCGCCAGGCGCTGCGCGGCGCCATGATGATCGCGGCCTGTGCGACGGCGCTCGGGTTTGCGCTGATCGGAACCCAGCGTCAGCCGCTCGCGATATTCCTGGTTTTCGCCGTCACCGCCTGCCTGTGGACGTCGATGACGCCGCTGACAGACGCCTACGCGCTTCGCGGCGTGGCGCGTTACGGGCTGAATTACGGGCCGCTGCGGCTGTGGGGCTCGGCGGCTTTCGTCGTCGGCGCGCTGGCGTGCGGGCTGCTGGTCGATGTGATCGCCGCCGAACATCTGATCTGGGTGATCGCGTCGGTGGCGGTGCTCGGCGCCGTCGTCAGCCTCGGGCTGCAGCCGCTGGGCAACCCGAGAACAGCGGCGGCGCCAGCGCAAGGCACCACGGCGTTGCTGCGCGATCCCGGCTTTCTCGCCATCATTGTCACGTCGGCGCTGATTCAGGGCAGCCACGCTGCCTATTACGTCTTCGCTTCGATCGCCTGGCAGCAGTCGGGCCTGGGCGGACTGACCATTGCCGGGCTCTGGTCGCTTGGCGTGCTCGCCGAGATCGTGGTGTTCGCGCTGTCGCCACGGTTCAAGCTGCAGCCGTCGCTGCTGGTGGTGATCGCCGCACTCAGCGCCGTCGCACGCTGGTCGATCACCGCGCAGGATCCGCCGATCGCGGTGCTCGCCGTCGTGCAGCTGGCGCATGGCCTGACCTTCGGACTGACCATGGTCGGCACCATGGGCCTGATGGTGCGCCATGTGCCCATTCAAGTGATGGCGCGGGGGCAGGGTTATCTGGCGGCCTGCACCGGCATCGTCACCTCGACCGCGTCGATCTCGTCGGGCATGATTTTCGCCCGCTACGGGCAGGGCGTCTATTACCTGATGGCCGCGATGGCGCTGTCAGGCGGCCTCATCATGTGGCTGGCGCGGCACCGGCTGATGGCGTTTTCGAGCGAAAGCCTGCCCCGGACTTGATCCGGGGCGGACGCCGGTTCGCGTTGAGAAAACGCGTCAAAAGTGAATCTGCGGATCATCCCCACAGTGCAGCCTCGGGCGGATAGACCAGGCTGCCGTCGTAGCGCAGTCCGCCGTCACGGTCGCGCGCCAGCAACAAGGGCCCATCGAGATCGACGAAGCGGGCCTGCCGCGCCAGCAGCATTGCCGGCGCCATCGCCAGCGAGGTCGCGACCATGCAGCCGATCATGATTTCGAATCCCAGCGCGTGCGCGGCATCCGCCATCGCCAGTGCCTCGGTCAGCCCGCCGGTCTTGTCGAGCTTGATGTTGACGGCGTCGTAGCGCTCGCGCAGTCCGACCAGCGAGGCGCGATCATGCACGCTTTCGTCGGCGCAGACGGCCAGCGGCCGGCCGATCCGCGCCAGCGCTTCATCCTGGCCGGCCGGCAGCGGCTGCTCTACCAGAGTGACGCCCACCTCGGCGCATTCGGCGAGATTTTGCTCGAGATTGTGCGGCGTCCACGCCTCGTTGGCATCGACGATGAGTTCGGATTCGGGCGCGGCCTTGCGCACCGCGGCGATTCGCATCCCGTCGCCGTCGCCGCCGAGCTTGATCTTGAGCAAGGGCCGGTGCGCCGCTTTGGCGGTCGCCGCCGCCATCGCCTCGGGCGTCCCCAGCGATATGGTGTAGGCGGTAATGCAGGCGGCAGGCGCGGGCCGTCCGAGCAGGCTCCAGACGCGCTGACCGCTGGTCTTGGCCTCGATGTCCAATAGCGCGCAATCCAGCGCGTTACGGGCGGCGCCGGCCGGCATGGCGGCCTGCAGGGCCTGCCTGTCGAGGCCGCGCGACACCGGCCCCTGCATCGACTGCAGGGCGGCCAGCGTCGCTTCCGGGGTCTCGCCATAGCGCGGATAGGGGACGCATTCGCCCCGTCCGGTACGGCCGCCATGGCTGACCTCGGCCACCACCGTCACCGCCTCGGTCTTGGCGCCCCGGCTGATGGTGAAGGAGCCCGCGATCGGCCAGCGTTCGATTCGGGCGGCAAGGATTGGAGATTTGCTGGAAGTCATTTTAAAATCTGGCAATTTTTGAACCGCCCGGCTTGCCCGGCGCAACCAAGTATGGCTGGTAAGCGACATGTTCCACAAGGCGGCAGCGCGTTGGACGTTTCCCTCCATGATTAGCGGAGAATCGGCACAGGAGTTGGCATCGTGAGCGGCGACCCGACATTGGAGCGGATTGCACAGGGCAATGGACTGGCGCTGTGCGCCGCGGGTTCGTGGACCGCCCGCTTTGCGCCCGATCTCGAGCGGATCGTCGCCGACGCCGAAAAGCTGGCCGGCAGCCGGCCCAACATCTTCATCGATGTCTCGCAGGTCTCCAAGCTCGACACCTTCGGGGCCTGGCTGATCGAGCGGCTTCGCCGCAGCCTGACCCAGGGCGGGGTAGAGGCGAAAATCGCCGGGCTTTCGGCCAATTATTCCAGCCTGGTCGACGAAGTGCGCCGGGTGAAGGCCACGCCCGCGCTCGACGCCAGTCCGGTGTCGGTCACGGGGATGCTGGACCAGGTCGGCCGCAGCGTGGTCGGAATCGGCGCCACCCTCGTCAGCCTGATCGACATGCTCGGTGCGGTGCTGGCCGCCAGCGGCAGGGTGCTGATCCACCCGAGGGGCTTTCGCCTGACCTCGACCGTGCATCATCTCGAGCAGGTCTGCTGGCGCGCGGTGCCGATCGTCGTGCTGATCACCTTCCTGATCGGCTGCATCATCTCGCAGCAGGGCATTTTCCATTTCCGCAAGTTCGGCGCCGATATCTTCGTGGTCGACATGCTCGGCGTGCTGGTGCTGCGCGAAATCGGCGTGCTGCTGGTGGCGATCATGGTGGCGGGCCGCTCCGGCAGCGCCTACACCGCCGAACTCGGCTCGATGAAAATGCGCGAGGAGATCGATGCCCTGCGCACCATGGGATTCGATCCGATCGAGGTGCTCATTCTGCCGCGGATGCTGGCGCTGGTGCTGGCGCTGCCGATCCTCGCTTTTCTCGGCGCGATGGCCGCGTTGTATGGCGGCGGGCTGGTGGCGTGGCTCTATGGCGGGGTCGAGCCGGAAGCCTTCCTGCTGCGCTTGCGCGACGCGATCTCGATCGACCATTTCATCGTCGGCATCATCAAGGCGCCGGTCATGGCGGCGGTGATCGGCATCGTCGCCTGCGTCGAGGGGCTCGCGGTGCAGGGCAGCGCCGAGTCGCTCGGACAGCACACGACGTCGTCGGTGGTGAAGGGAATCTTCTTCGTCATCGTGATGGACGGCGTGTTCGCGATCTTCTTCGCATCGATCGGAATGTGACGATGGCGCCGCAACCCTCCGACGCCATCATCCGGGTGCGCGACATCACCGTGCAGTTCGGTACCACGCGCGTGCTCGACGGGCTCAACCTCGACGTCAAGCGCGGTGAAATTTTGGGTTTTGTCGGTCCGTCGGGCGCCGGAAAGTCGGTACTGACGCGCACCATCATCGGCCTCGTTCCCAAGCTCTCCGGCAGCATCGAGGTGTTCGGCGTCGATCTCGACGCCGCAGACGCCAAGGCGCGGCGCGGCGTCGAGCGGCGCTGGGGGGTGCTGTTCCAGCAGGGCGCGCTGTTTTCCTCGCTGACGGTGCGCCAGAACATCCAGTTCCCGGTACGTGAATATCTCAAGCTCTCGCCGCGGCTGATGGACGAGATCACGATCGCCAAGCTCGGCATGGTTGGCCTGAAGCCCGAAGTGGCCGACCGGTTTCCCTCTGAATTGTCCGGCGGCATGATCAAGCGCGTGGCGCTGGCCCGCGCGCTGGCGCTCGATCCTGAACTGGTGTTCCTGGACGAGCCTACTTCCGGCCTCGATCCGATCGGCGCCGGCGACTTCGACGAGCTGGTCCGTACCCTGCAGCGTACTTTGGGCCTGACCGTTTTCATGGTAACCCACGATCTG
>JAYSPJ010000890.1:0-4307 GCA_043722155.1 Bradyrhizobium sp. | reverse complement strand
TGGTGGCCAGTCAACAGCCCACGCGCAAGATAGTCGAACACGGTTTGTGGCGTGATGCCGAGCTCCGCCGCCGCCCCCTGGACCGAGAAGCTGCCGTCGGGCCAGCACATCGGATTGGCGTCGACGCCATTGATCTTCACGGTCGGGACGTGCCAGCGGGACCGCAGTAACCAGACGTTCTCGCCCTTGAAGGAACAGCCGCGGGCTGCAACGAAGCCTTCCTGGTTCAGTATCGCGGCTATTTCCTTGTCCATCTTGCCGGCGGCGTTGAGTTCCGTGATCCGTTGTCGCAGTCGGTCGATGTCGATGTAGTCGCCGTAGGTGTGAACGCGCCGCTGCAGATGATGCTCGCTGGTCGCTTCGGTCTGCCAGATGATTTTGAGCCATACCGCGCCGTGTGATCGTTTTTGGTCGAGCACGACTTCTCGGATGATGAAGCGCAAAATGCGCTTCCGCTCAGCCGCCGAAGTGGTGGGGGCGTGCCAGATTCGCGGCAGATTCTCGCCCAGCGCTTGCAGCTCCGCACGATCCGTGTCGCTGATGGCGAGGGGTTCTCCCGGTCGCGACCGTGCATGCTCCTGCTCAATCACTTCGAGGAGGCGCAGCTTCTCTTCCCATGCGCGCTCGAGCGAGCGCGCTACCAGACGGTTCTCAGGCTCGACGGCGTCATACTGGCGCCGTGCCCGTTCGGCCTCGTATCGGGCGCGCTCTCGTCGGAGCGTCCATTGCCGATCGAGTTGCCGGCTCTCTTCCTCCAGCTCCCCGACTGCCGCGAGTGCGATCGCAATTCGATCGGGTGCAAGGGACTCAAGGAGCACCCCCTCGACCAGTTCATCCACCGCCAGGGCGCGGACCTCTTGGCACAGGGCGCCGCCTCGCTGGCTCTTGTCGGCTCGGCAGCAGTAGACCGGATAATCGCCATTCGGCCCCGTGTACCGCAAGCTCATGCGACGCCCGCAGCGCCCGCAAATAGCGATGCCCTGCAGTAGGGCCGCGCCCCTGCGCGGCGCGCCAGTGTGTCCCGCCTCGTAGCGGTTCGTGTTGTCTGCCAGCCGCCGCTGGTTGGCCATAAACTCCTCCCAGCTGATGTAACCAGGGTGGGCGGCCTGAAGGCAAACCGCCCAGTCCGCGATTGGTATCTTGACAGTTCCCCGAAGCGATCCGGGTCGGCATCGGCTCGGATCCCTTTGCCGACGGCCGTACACATAAGCGCCGGCATAGGCCGGATTCTGAAGGATGCTTCTTACCCGCGCACTGTCGGCCTCCCGCCAGGCGACCTCATGCGGGGACGGTCCGAGCACGGGTCGAACCGGCAACTTCAATCCAGCCGCGCAAAAGAATCGCATGACAGCGCGCGCACTCTGCAGCTCCCGGAACTTGGTGAAGACAAGCTCCAGACGGGCCTGTACCTCCTCGTCGGGATTGAGGACGATGCTGCCTGCTCGGTCAAGGGCGAGCCCCGCCGGCAACGGCAGACGGAGTTCGCCTCGTGCTGCTTTTTGACGCTCGCCTTGATGGAGGCGAATCTGTATCTGGTGGAGCTCGGCCTCGCTCATGATGCCGGATAAGCCCAGCAACAGACGATCGTGATAGGCGCGTGGATCGTAGAGACGTTCGCCATCTGCGATGAGCACGCCGAACACCGAGCAAAGCTCGAGCAGTTGGTGCCAGTCCCGATTATTGCGGGCCAGACGTGATGCGTCGAGGCTGATCACGAGCCCTGCATTTCCGAGGCCAATCTCGGCAATCAGCTTCTGGAAGCCTTGGCGCTCGACGCCACCTGCGCCTGACTTGCCGAGATCCTCATCGATTACCTGTACCCGCTCGTGAGGCCATCCCAGCCGGACAGCGCGATCGACAAGACGATATTGCAGCTCCGTACTCTCCTGATGCTGCCGCACCTGGTGAACGGATGACTGCCGCACGTAAATGTACGCCAACTTTGCGCGATGCGTCGTCGTAAGGCGTTCGTCAGCGACGTTCGAGACCATCAACATGGGTGGTCTCCCTTCCGGGTGCGCCGGCTTGCATTCGTCGTATCAACACGGCCACTGCCCGAGCTACCTGCTTTTGCGTCTCGGCCGGCAACTTCGACCACGGGGACGGAGGACTTCTTGCCAACCGGCGAGGCTGGCACGCCTGGCGCGGGAGTGGCGAAGACGCAACGCGTTCTGGAAGAGTGTGTAGGGCCATCGCGAATCACCTCCTCAGCGAGGAGAGCCAGACTCGCGTTTAAATGCCGCGTCAATGGGATCAGCGTGCGCACGCTAATTCGGGGCACCACAGACCCCTTTGCGTTGGCTGTGATGGGGGGCTCGCCAAGATCAGTCGACGACACCCGGATCGAGCGTCTTCGTCCGTCGGAAAGCTCCACTACGACGTAGGCGGGACCTCGTCCCGAGCGCTCCGGCAGCACCGCAAGCTTGCTGCCAAACAAGGAATGTCGCGGGTCAGTAACCGTGACATGGGACACCACCCGATCGAGGATTGTGGCGCTCTGCAGTGTACGGTGATCAAGCCATGACCCTTGCCGCGATCGACCGTCTCGTCCATCACGCCACGATCCTCGAAATGAATGTCGATAGTTATCGCCGGAAAGAAGCTGTCGACAAAGCCCGTGGAGTTGGACGCCCATCAACGCGCGCGACAATCAAAACGTCATCCTGATTGTCGTGTTCCCATCCAGATTGTCGCGCTACAATCCGCCTTTCCTCGCTGAACTGACACAATCAGAGCGCCATGCAGGCTGAAAAGTGCCGGCAAACAACGGAGCATGCGAGATTTTCTGAAGTGTGTTCACAAAGCCCCCGTGACTCATAGCAATGGCTCGGGAGGGCAGGAGGTTACCATGACGAAGCATCGAACGATCACCGGGTTCGTGGCTGTCGCTCTGATAGCTGCCGCGATTAGCGTTGCCACGATGAGGTCGCCCTCGACCGACCGCGCTATCCCTGGCGTTGCGTCATTGAAGGTTCTCGCGGTCGATGAAAACAAGCGCCGAACTCAGGAATTTGAAGGCCCGCCGGTTGGGGCAAAGAAGGTGGTGCGATACGAAGCAATAATTGACAATTGGAAGCGCTACCGTTCGGCAACCAATTCGATCGAATTAACTGAGCAGAGGTAGCGACCATTAGCATAACAGGGGCCGAGCCAACCTTGCGTTCACTTGTGGATCCAACTCGGCGTCGACGCTGAAGTTAAACCCACGCTGGCGGCGCCTCTGCTCGCAAACAGCGTGCGTATCGACAGAGCCATGTCGCCTCCCCAGAGGTGTCATGACCAATCGATCCGACTATATCTCAGCCGCCGGCGGTCCATCTCGTTGCGCAGCTGCTCCGCATATTCCTTCACGCCTTCGCCTGCAAACCGATACTTCCCGCCCGCACTCTTATCAATTTCAACCTGCCGCCGAACGTTCTCGTAAAACGCTAAAATGCGTTCGTCTTTCATTTGTAAAAAATTCATTGCCGCAAGCCCTCACATACGCCCGGAGACTATTTTTCCTCGTATGAATGGGGATGTCTAGGGGCGCCGCTTCAGAAAATGCGAAATATGCGAACGATGTTTGGTCTTTGCTTGAGGAAAACGCCTGACTTCGAAGGCGTGTGGTTAAACTATTGAGTATCATCCGCAAGGGTCGTCGATAAAAAGTAACGGCGTCACCTTCCACGCCGGTCAATAATGTCCTTGAAGAGATTTATCGGCACGTTTCTTCGCAGCGGGCTTGAACCAACAAGCAGCGAAGCTCGTCAATCTGTCTTGCGAAATCTATTGCATTTTCTTTCAACTCCATCGCGCGATCTGGGTGACCTGCTCTTTCTAATTCGGCGATCCGCTCGTTAAACTCGTTCAGTTCGTTCTGCAATTTCTGAATTTTTTGCTGAACCGAGAAGCGCGGAGTGGGAGCGAGGTATCCAGCAGTTTCTTTTTGTGGTGTTGCTTCCGGGTAATTGCGGACCTGTGTGGTCATTAATGGTGCCTCCGAATCGCAACGCGATATCTAATGATACCCCGACTTGCGTCCGACTAGGAACTACGCACTGCTCTTGCATTGATCGCACCCCATTTAACGCTCGTCGCATCAACGCAAACGCTACGCCAGGGCCCTTCGGAGCAGCGCTGAATTGCGGGCAAGCTGTAGTCAAGGGCCACGGCGAGATTTTGTCATCGCGGCGTAACGATATTTAGGAAGCGGCGATATCGCTTCCTTGCTAGAGCGGTTTTCGGTTGATGTGAATCGGAACAGTAAGGGGGTTCCCAAAGGGGCGCAAATCAGATTCGGGTTGCTTTGACAGCAACAGCGAGAT
>JAYSPJ010000889.1:0-10933 GCA_043722155.1 Bradyrhizobium sp. | reverse complement strand
ATCTCGCTGTTGCTGTCAAAGCAACCCGAATCTGATTTGCGCCCCTTTGGGAACCCCCTTACTGTTCCGATTCACATCAACCGAAAACCGCTCTAGCTTTGCCTCCTCGGCGGTCATGGTAAAATCGTCGGGCACCTTCGCGCGGTACTCGGGGTCGATCGACCACGGCAGAAAGACGGGAATAAACTCGCTGCCGCCGGATTCCGCCTTGCGCCAAAGCTTATAAAACTCGTTGTAGCCGTTGGCGGTTGTCTCAAGAATGATTTCCGTTCCGTCGATATCGGGAACGGTTTGCATCAGGGCTGCGAATTGGGTTTGCAGGTCTTTCCAGAAAGCGGCCTCCGAGGCGTGAAGGTTCTGCGCGGTCGCCGATCGTCCCGAACCATCTTCCGTGGCGACGCTAACCAGATAACCCGAGTCGATATTGTCGAAGAGCAGCTCCTCCGCGTTCGAGGCGCCAACCGATGGCCGCATATCTTCCGGCATATGCTCGTGAAAGCGCTTCACAAGCTGGAACAGGTTCTTTGACGCCGGTTTTTCATGGCCGATGATAATGGTTCGCAGGCCCGGGCAGCTCGTCGTCCGCTTGTAGTACCGCGCCGCAACGTAGGTTGATATCCCAAGCTGCCGGGCCTTCAGCACGATAACGCGGACCCGTCCGGTTTTGGCTTTCTGTTCCTCGATGATACGATGCAACTCGCGTTGCGCAGGGTTGAACAGAAACGGCGAGAGGCTGCCGGCCTTCGGCCGGATTCTCAATAGCTCTGCGGCGAAAAACTCAAGATCGGTATCGAGGCGGGTAACATAGTCGCCGGCCTCGCGAAGCTGATTGATCCATTCCATCAGTGCAACGTCTGTCCTTCGCTGGAGGTAAGGGCCTCAAAATTGAACAAGGCTTGCCGGGCAACGTCGCGTGGAACGCCCATCTGTTCAGCTAACTTCCGAACAATCTCGTTCCGCTCAGCAATTGCCGCC
The DNA here is from genome assembly GCA_043722155.1 of Bradyrhizobium sp. Lineage (GTDB taxonomy): Bacteria > Pseudomonadota > Alphaproteobacteria > Rhizobiales > Xanthobacteraceae > Bradyrhizobium. The sequence goes on along the minus strand of JAYSPJ010000889.1, from coordinate 9,958 downwards.
ATGGTGACCGGGTCGGTTATCAGGTCGAGCAGTCTCGGTAGCCCGCGCATCGATTAGCGCGGGCGAAATTGCAGGACGTTGGTTGGCGGTTCGTTCGCGGCCTCATATTGCTTAAGTCGTTCGGCCGCGCGCTCCCGCTGAATCGCGAAAGCCTCCTCAGCCGAAACGCTAAGCTCTTCCTTGATTTCGCTCGCTTCGGAGATGACGCCTAAAATTCCAAGATGTTGGCTCATGCGGCTGTCCCTTCCTGCTTCTTCTGTTCTGCAACCAACCTTTCGGCCTCGTCGTCCTGCGCTTTGACTTGCAGATATTGCCTGCACTGACAGTTGCCGGACCTTGCAGTTAGCAGGTTGCGAATCACCACCTCCGGAACGCCTGGGGTTGTTTTCTTGATCTCTGCCGCCCGCGCGTCAATGAACGCATCGATCTCGGCGCGTAGGGTTTTGATCCGCTCGTCAAGCGGCAACGGTCGATTGAGTGCCATTGATTTTCTCTTTCGGTTTCTGAATTTCCGCCAACTCTCGCCGGGCCATCGCGGCTTCGTTGTGCGCTCGCCTCACTTCGGTTTCGCGCTGCGATTCGTGTGAAGCGACGTAGATCTGCAGATCATACGGCAGCCGCCCGAACTGGAATTTGTGTTCCTTCGGCCAGGAGCGCGGCGGTTCGATCCTGGCGATATCGTTGAGCGCAGCCGACACGGCGCCGCCCAGCGTCGGGTCCGCAAGCCCGATCAGGTAATGAGCGCGGGAAATTTCCCCGATCATGGGCCAGATTTTTTCAACACCCATCGCGGCAATATCAGTAACGAACCGTGCCACGGTTGCCGGTGCGGCCTGCATCGGCTGCACGTCATGAAGCGCGCACCACTTATCGAAGGTCTCGCAGCCGGTCGAAGTCATCGGCCAACCTTGCGCAGTTTTTCATGCGTGTTGCGAAGGGCGGTTTCGTAGGAGTTTAGCTTTGCTGCTTCGCCAACCGTCAACTCGCCCTGGTCGGCGTTGATTTCCTCCAGCGCCTTGACGCGCTCGCCAATATCCCATTTGGCAAATTCCGTCGCCATCTCGCCCGGCGACAATTCCTTGCCGGTGTAACCGACCGAACGCGATTGGACTTGATCGATAAAGTTTCGATTATCTTCCGGCATTTGATGGTCCTTTATGATGCTTTGCGCTGCCGGGAGGACTGCAACATGTACAGTTCCGTCGCTTCGGCCACGCTGAGTTCTGATTTACGGGTGAGGGTTTGGATACGATCGGAATCAACACCCTGGCCGGATGGCCTCGCAGTTCCCGGCCGCTGTACGGGCGGGAGGTCCTGACGCGCTACGGCCTTTTTCGCGTCCCGGATCATGCGATGCTGCGCAACGTCAACCATCATCCGTTGCACGATAGGGTCGCGCAGAAATTCGCTCGTCTTGTACTGCTCGAAAAATGCTTGCGGGTCGCCGCCGTACCCCTTGATTGCTTCGATGATTGCTGTCGGAACCTGCTTCATGGTCTCTGCGGGCACGTCCTTTGCCAACTGCTCAAAGCGGGCATCGGACGCTTTTGCGTATTCGGTGAACCGTCGCGCCTTCGCCTGTTCGGCCTGCTGGTGAGCAATTCGCTGTTGCTCGAACAGGCCCGACGTTCGCTGAATAGCCGCCGCCACCTGTGCAGCCCTTGCGGGATCTTGCTGAATCATCGCCTGCACCGCTTCGCCCATGCGCTCCGCAGGGATATGCGCAAACTCAGGGAATTGAGCCATGAAGGTTGCTTGCGCAATCTGCGTTGCCGCATTCAAGCCCGCAACATGGTGTTGCCGCGCGGCTTCCACCTCGCCAACGTGCTGCGAGATAGCCGCCTGAATTTTTGGATTGTTGAGCGCCTTCTCAATCTCAGGATCAAGCTCGCCTTCAACAGCCGGCGTTGGCGGTTCAGCAGCTTTAGCCCCCGACTCTTTTTCTGCCGCTTCCGGCTTGACGCCGCGAAGCTCGTCAACCTCAGCGCGGAGTCGATCGGCCTCCGCCTCTTCGGCCGCCTTGGTGTCTGCCGCGTGCTCGTCCGAAAGCATCTTGCTCGCCTGCTCAAGCGTGAGCGTGACGTTATCGGCCAAGTCATCAAGCGGGCTGTACCGCCGGATATCGGATTCCGCCGTGCCCTGATGCTGCGCCACAACCTCGTCAGCAGCTTCCCGCACCGTCAATTCGCCGCCGGCTTCGTCTTCCGCCTTCTCTTCCTTGAAGGGAGTGTAACCGGCTTCGCGTTCTACGCCCTCCAGGCCAAAGGCAGGCTCGGCAGAGGCAAACTGGCCGGCTTCGTTTCGGTTCTCGTCTGACATTCGGAAATCCTCAGTGAGCAAAAATCGGGTTGGCTTTTTTGGGCTTCCTGGTCGCCTCGGGCGTGACGGCAGCGGCGCCGGCTACAGATCGGCCGCTGGTTGCCGCCAAGCGCTGCACGCTCTGGATTTTGCGGATGGTTTCGCCAACCATTCGATCAAGCGCGGCCGGGGTGACGTTGGCGCCGCGCTGTAAAAGGATATCCGCAACCGCCGCCCGAACTGCTGGAGTGTTGCCGGTGACGATATTCGAGCCCGCCGAAATGACCGAACGTGCCGCGCCGCTCCAGTTTCCGGACAAGACTTGCCCCACAAGCGAAGGCGTGACGCCCATTGCATCGGCATCGGCAAGATTCTCGGCAGTCTTGGAATTGCCTAGCGCCTGATTGCGCGTCTCGAACATTGTCTGTTCGCGGCCAAGCCGGCGTTGCATCAAGGCGTTACCCGGCACCATCGCTTCCGCTTCGGCCGCGAATGCGTCGTTCATGAACGGCCGGGCCTTGTTAACGCCATGCGCGGCGCCCTGGGTGTTGGCAATCAGCGGGTCAACATAACCCGAACGAAACGCGCCCTGGCCTTCGGCCGGAAGCGCCTGAAATGCCGGAATCGTGTCTTCCGATCGCCCGCGGGTCGCGGCCTGTCGTCCGGTTTGCACCGCCTCGATATTGCGGGAGGTCTGCGCATAGTTGCGATTTGCAGCCAAATGCCCCGCGCTGGCGTTTTCCATTGCCGTGTCAAGTTCGGTCATGGCGCTGCGGACAAGCCTTGCACGGTTGCCGTAGCCGTTCTGTGCGGCGTTCTGCGCATAGTCCGACATATCGCCGCGAATGCGCTGGATGGATTCAAAATCGTTCGGATTGGTCCGCGCCAGCTTGTTGCGAAAGCCAAGCAACGCCGCTTCTACGCTATCATTCGCCGCGGCTGATCCCGGGTTGGCTAGCATCTGATCCGCAGCGGGGCCAAGCGTCCGGTCAATGCGAGCGATTGCCGGCGTCACGTCCACCGCGCCGGCATCATTTCGGACGGCACCATAGGCCGCATCGGCGTCCGCCGTGCGCTGCGCGGTCAATCGCGCCTCGGTCTGGAGCGCTGTTTCTGGAGCCTCGAAACCTTCCGAAAGAGCATTCGAGACGCGCCGGCCTTGTCCGGCCTGCCGCCCCTCCAGAACGTCCACAACGCGCGTGCGGCCCTCGCCTGGAGCCCGCGCCACGGTCGAAAGCAAGCGCTGCCCGGAATTACCCATCGCATCGGCAACCGTGAAAGCGCCCTGCCCTTCACGGGCAGCGGTCGCCACGTCGTCGGCAATCGCGCCCGTCGATCGGCCGCTTTCCATAATGCCGCGCGCTACCTGCTTCTCGCCGTACCCGCGCGGGTTGATCTGCGCCATAATGTTGGAGATAAAAGGCGACGCCACCTTGCTCGCAATCGTTGAGGCAACGGGGAACGCCGCACCAACCGCACCGCCAACAGCGCCTGCGGTAAACGGATCGCCCCCTCGGATTGCCGCATCTGCCCCGCCTAACACGGCGTTAGACGCGCCGCCCATAAGGGTGCGAGCGCCAAGCCCGCCCGCGGCGCCGAATAGGGCGGGCGCAGCGGCTACCGCCGGAACCATAGCGGCAACACCGCCCGCAAGCTTCGCGCCCGTGTCAACATAGGGATGTTCGGTCGCAAACTTCGTATCCATGCCCTGTTGCATGGCAAGGGATTTGCTGTAACGCTCGCCATAAGTTTCGCCGTTGCGCGAAATATCCTGCCCGCTCGGGGTCAGGAACGGTTCAACGATTGGAGCCAGCGCCGCATTCGTCGCCGCGTTCGCCTTATTGAGAAGCCCGCCAACAATCGGAACACCTGTCGCCGTCGACCGTACAACATCGTTGATGCCAACCGGGTCCGGCGGTTTCAATCCGATCTTCTCCGCGAATTGATCCGCTGGCATGTCAGCGTAGAACTTGGAATGAAGAGCGCCGGCCAACTCAATGTCGCTCATATCCTTGTACTGCGGATATTGCTCGCGGACCTCTGCAATCGTCGGCATTAACGGATCCCCAGCGGATCGGCGGGTTCATCAGCGCTTGCGCTAGTCGGCGACTTGTAGCCGGGGCCGGCGGCCTTCTTCATCCCTTCAATGGCAACGCGGCGCAGTTTGCGCTTTTGCTTAACGACATCGGGACCGTCGTTAGGCTGCGGGAACATATCTTTTTCGCGACGGACAAATTCCGTCGAGCCAATAGCCGCGCCGGATTCGTCGCGCAGCAACGCGGTCAGGAAGCTATTCCGCGCTTGGACAAATTTCTGATAACCATTAGTTTGCAGCAGACGCCCGGCCATTGCCGATCCCGGCAAATAGTCGGAGCCTTCCGTCATGCGCAACGCATTACCGGCAAGCCCGGTGTACTGATCGTCCAAGCCCGTGATATTCTTTTCGGCAAGCTCCATTTGATTACCGAACTTCTCGGATTTCGCCTGCACTTCGGTTTTCTTACCGCCGGCCGCGTCGGCGTTGATCTTGGAAATCTCGTTGCGGAACGTCTTACGATCGGCGCCCTCTGGATACGGGATCAGCTTTCCATCGGGACCGGCAACGCCAGCGCCCTTATCGTCACCGCCTGGCGCCTGATAGGGCGTAACAGTGCGTTTGCCCGGATCGGTCCAGCCATAGGTTTTCTTGCCGTCATCTTCGTTGATAACGCCAAAGGTGGGCTTAAGCCCGGCCTGATACACAGGCTCCGCGGTGCCGGCGTGTGCGTCCTGCCGAATGACAGTGCCATCCGGCGACGTCGTGAAAGTGTACTGCTTGCCGGCCAGCGCGGTCTCAACCATCTTCTGCCCGAGCGCAGGATTGAGAATGGCAAGGGTCGCCTTCTGCTCCCCAAGGATCGGTACAAGCGCGCGATACCGTGCGGCCATCTGATCGCTTGCGACGCCAGTCGGATCGGTGCGGCGTCCCGAGCTAAGGCTCGAAATCCCATTCGAAAGCGCGGCCATCGGATTGCCGACGGGAGTATTCGCCCAGGACTGAAACGAGGTCGCGAGCGGACTGGCTGAGGGCTGTTGCAGGAATGCTGGCAGGCCCGGCTGTTGCTGCGGTTGAGCCATTGCTGGCGCTTGCTGGGCTGTAGCGCGACAATCTGGATGGGAACGTCGCGACATTCAGGCAGATTGAGCCGTTGGATCGCGGTGGTGTTGCGCAAGATGGCGAGAAGGTCGTCAAGTTCGATAGATGTCATGTTTGAATATCCTTTGATTGAGAGCTTTTAAACGGCCTCAAGGTGGGTCGATCGCACGAGAGCCGAGATGGCAGAGCGCGCATACGGATCGTCGATTGCGCCTGAGTCGACGGCGTCGGTTAGAATTTGGTTTGCTCGGTCGAGCACTTCGTCACCGCCAGCAGCTTCAGCCAGCGCGACGTAGATGGCGCCAAGGGTCTGTCGGAATGATTCCACTGTGGTATCTCCAAAGAAAAACCGCCCTGCGGCGGGATGCCGGGGCGGTCATTCGGGGTTTGAAAGTTAAAAACTACCTACTCTTTTAGGATAGCACGCATCGGCCAAAAGTGGTCATGACCTCTTGTGAGGGTCATTGATGGGAACAGCCACGTTGCCGACCAAGCGATGGGGCCAATCCACCGCCAAGTCGCGATAGCCCGGCGTGGCCCTGACATCACGGTCGATCAATGCGCTGCCGGCAGCCTGTAATTCAAGAACACTTTGGGATTTGTCGATATGGTCAGCAATGGCTGCTGCGAACTCTCGCCCGGGTCTGGTGTTGCGTGCATTGCGAAGCTGCTTCCTTCTCTCAGTATTGCGTTCCTTGAAGCCTCGCTTCTCAAGAGCGCCTAGGACTTGGGGGCTTTCGGAAAAGAAACCCTCCAGCATGGCTCGACGGAGAAGCCAGCCGATCTGCTCGTCGCTTTCTGCTTCCTTGGCTGCGCCATGCCATAACTCGCGGACGCTGATACTGCGCATGGATGACAAAAACCTGACACCGAGACCGTTTAGCTCGGCCCATGCGTTACTTAACACCATGTCCCGCGCACATTGTTGCGCCATCGCGTCGGGATCGAAACTGTACCGGGCAATTCGCCGGGAATGCCTGGGCAAGCCCTTAGAGGCTGTCATGCAGATATCCTATTTATTGATAATGGGGACGCGGTGACGCAACGCGAACACACAAATCGAACTATAGCACAAAGACCCCAAAAGTGGTCATGACCGGGCGAGCCTATGCCCGCAATCAGCGCCAGAAGTCCTTGAACCGGGGTCGACGCATGGGCGCGGCTTTGCCGGTCATGCTGATGCCTTTCATTTGAGAAGAGGAGACGCTGGACGCAACAAAAATGCGCAGTCTGTTACCCGTGGGTTACCCCGGATATCTCGTTATTCTAAAATAACACGCAATATCAATACGTTAATCGGTACAATCCGCTGATTATAAATCAACTGCTACCAGTTCATGCCGGATTTGCTTGGCAAATTCAGAGCGCACCCAACGTTCCATCGCGTCGAACACCTCGATCGGATTTGCGTCTGCCGGCGCGCATTCCTCAATCGCCTGCAACACTCGCCTAAAGCCCGCCCATAGCTGCGGGTCGACGCCCAATGATCCCCGCTGCTCCAGCGATACGGCAATGTCTTTCGGCGCCAACCGGCTGATTGCCTCTACCAGCTTCTCAGGATTGCTGATCGCCAGACGGTCCAGGATGGCCGCTCCCTCTGCCTGCCACTTCACCTGCAAGTCAGAAACGAACGACTCCACAAGCTTGTTACGCGTTCCTGTAGGCCTTCCAGCCGGGTTGCCGCTCTGGCTTTTACAACAAATTTGCTCATAATCTGATTTCGTCCTGTAGCTTCAGAAATTGCAGCACCAAAAAAACACGGCCCATGTACTCACAACGGCGCATTTCTCTTAGGAACCCTAGAATGAAACATACCCCTCCTATAGAAAGTCTGCCTTGGTCCGCCGTGTGCCTTGGTGATCATGATCGCGTCCAATACCGATTTCCCTTCCAATCCTTGGGGAGCCTCTTCCAGCCAAGCTGCTCAAGCGCCGCCGCAATCCGCCGCTGGTCGGCGGTACCGATGCGCGGCATTTCCATGTGCAGAGCTTCCCGCCCTACCTCGCTGATAGTGACCTTGCTCTTGTCGTTGACATAGTTTGCGATGGCATCTTCCCAAACGTCCGCCTCGTAACGCGCGGCTTGTTCTGGCGCGATGTGCTGTCGTTCGAAGTCCTTGTCCGGCCACCAATGAGTGCCGGCGCGATAAAGATGAACCGCCTCAGCAATAAGCTGCTCACGATCTCGCTCCAGCCCGTCGACGTCGATGCGCTCCGCTTTGATCGGCCAGAAGCGGCGCCCGCCCGTCTCGTCGCGCAAATAGGTATCGCGGTTGGTGGTACCGATAAAAACGCACTGCCGGGGTTCGATAACCTCCTTGCGGCCATAACTTGGACGGTACCGCTCGGTGGTGCGCGTGATGAATGCCTTGAGCTGAGCCGTCTCAACCCGGCCCATGGCGTGCATCTCGGAGACCTCGATCAGCCACTTGCCGCGCAGATGTTGCGAAACATCCTTTCCGGCAGTGACCTCCGGCAGTCCATCCGAGAACCACTCACCGCCCATTACACGGCACGCCGTTGATTTCATCATCCCCTGCGGACCCTCGATGACCGGCAAGTGATCCGCCTTGCAGCCGGGCTGGTAAATGCGCGCGACCATGCTGATCACAAACATGGTCCCGATTGCCCGCGAATACTCGTCATCGGCCGTCCCAAAATACGTCGGGAATAATCCAGCCAGTCGCGGCGTATGATCCCAAACAAGACCGTCAAGAAAGTCCCGAATAGGATGAAAGCGGCATTCGTGGGCGCGTACGTCAACCGCCTGGTGCACAACATCCTTGGTGGCTCGCTTCAGCCCCAGGTGTTGCAATCTTTCCTGCACGACGCCGACATCAACATCTGTGCAGGGCCGCTGCACAAAACCGGCCTCGTCAACAAGCGAATGCATCAGCATCGGAACGCAAAGCATCTCGTCATATGCAAAGGCGCCAGGCATCGCTTCGCGGAGGGCAAGGAGTACGTTAGCCAACACCGCAAGCGGCTTTCCGGTATCTCCGGCGAGACACTTATCGAGCCATTCCGGCAGCTCGGGTGCTGGTTTCGGCCTTTTGCTCTCGAGCGGGACCACATTCTCGCGGATCATTCGCCGCACCCCATCAGTTCGGGGTACACAAGATCCAGCGCGCCCAATTCGTCGAGCTTGGCGTCAACCTCGTCCATCGTCATGGTGCCGGCGGTCAGCGCCTTGCCGATTATGGTTGCCTCGCTTTCCAACCATCGCGCTCGGGTGACCATGAAGCGCAGGCCGGCAAGCTGAAGTAATTTTCGTATTTTTGGGTCAGAAACATGCAGAGGATGCTGAACGTGTGCGTTCATCGGGGCACCCCCCAAATAAGCGGGGCAAGGGCCGCAGCTAAGCAATAGCCAACCGCGAATTGCTTGCGCAGCGCGGTGGTCTGTGTTTGTATTAAGTCGAGCTCGCCGCCAAGCTGCTCAAGATTTCGAAGCCCGTTCACCGGTTCGGTGGCGGGTTTCGTCGTTTCTAGCGATTCCATTTTCATCCTACGTTTGAGGCAGCCGTCATCCGGCGTTCGAACGCCTCGATTTCGCTTCTGCGGTAGAGCAACCGGTTTTTGATCTTCATGGGCTTGGGGAAACCAAGCTCGGGGTCTTTCGACCAGCGCCAGCGGGTTTGCGCGCTGCGCTTGTAACGCCGGTCAATATCGGGACCGGTCAGATAGTAGTCGGTTGTTGAAGGGTCTGACAACATTAAAGGGGCTCCAGTGTTATCTAATGGAGCCCCCTATATTCACTGTTCCATGGTGTAAAACGATATGGCTTTTACACTATACTTCGTGTCCCTCTAATCGCCTTACACATACCTAATGCTTTTGACGCGGCCTCTTGAGGTGGCAATCCTTTAAAATAGGTATTCATATTGTAATCATAGATCGCCTTAGCTCCCGCCGGGATGCTCTTTTTCCTGCTCAACATGCCTTTTCTGAAATTTGATACGTGCGTGGCTGCATCAGGATCGTTGCCGACGATATTCCTCAATGCAACTGCCACACTGACCCCGCACCGCCTTTGAAGGTCTAAAGCGATTGCATCAATGATGTCGCGCTGTCGCCCGAGGCTTGCCGCCGCCGCAGTGTTCACGCCCATGTCGCGTTGGATCGCTCTCGCCGCTTCGTAAAGCGGGACATACAAATGTCCGGGAACTTTGAGTTTCGTTAAAAACCTCACTGTTGCGGCGATGGCGTAATGGGCGCCTGCGCCGTTGTCTTTCTCAAATTTAAATGCCGCCTTTCTGAGTGTAGAAACGTAAGTTCTTATCAATAGCCTGGTTTCTTCGTACCCTTGCATCCCCTTAGTTGTGACGCCCTTGTGTGGCTCGGCCATGTCAGCCCACCAAACGCGCAACGTGCGCGCCCCACAAATCGAGTGCAGCCCGTTTCTCGTCGGCAAAGCTGTGTCGTTGATAGACGCCGACCACGCCCCGGAAAGAGCCGCTGCTATGGTTTAATATCTTTTCAATGACCGGCAGGCTGACGCCGAGACGAGCCATACCGCTCGCCAT
>JAYSPJ010000888.1:0-4096 GCA_043722155.1 Bradyrhizobium sp. | reverse complement strand
CTGGAATTGGCGGCGCATCGTGCTTGGATTTCGGAACGCGCAAATGCGCTCAGGCGAACCTGAGTCAGCGCCTTGACCGAGAAGTAGAATGCCTCCTCGAAGATGGTGATGGGGGAAAAAATATCTCCGGGCAGCAGGAATTGCAGGATTTGCCGGCGTCCGTCGGCAAGCTGGAAGTAGCGGAACGCCCAGCCGTCACAGAGCACGAATACATCGTCGGCAACCTGGTTTCGGACGGCGATTTGCTCACCGGCCCGGGCCGCGGCGAAGTGCTGCCAGCCGGAGTCACGATCTTCATTCGCGGTTTCCAAAACCGGTCCGAGCAGGGTTCCGCAAAGGCCCGATTCACGATTGGGGCAGGTTACGCAAAGTGACACAAGATTCATTCGGAGTTTTTTGCCTGATGGCTCGCAACGGTGCGAGGTGCAAGTCCTTCGACGCTGGAGGAGTTGTTGCAACTGCATCTATCAGAATTGGCCAATCGTGCAAAACCAAACTGCAATTAGCTTTAATGTCGGCGGTCGCTATCAGTCGTAGTGATGCTTGAATCTGCAACTTCGCGCTGCGCTTGTTTTGCCTTTGATCCAAATCAACAACCTAAATCAAGTTATGGCGCTCGGAGTTTTTCCGAGAATCGATTTAGCCTTCGTCACGGTGAAGAGATCACATTGTCCGCCGTGCCGGGACGTCGGTGCTTTGTGAAGCGAAATGTTATTTGGCATTCAAATTATAGGGAAATGTTCATGGTAAACGCGAGCGAGGCCGACAACAGTCAGGATCGTGAAGCCCGGATGCGCTTCATGCGCATCGACAGCACGACCGGCGAATTGCTGCGCGAATTCTGGAAGGTTGTCGAGCCGGCGCTGCCGGATATCCTCGAAGGTTTCTACCGGCATGTCACCAGGGAGACTCAACTTGCGCGCATGATCGGCAGCGACATTCCCCGCCTCAAGGCGGCTCAGAGCTCGCACTGGGCGCGTCTGTTCAATGGCCGTTTCGATCATGAATACATGCAGGGCGTGCGTGCGATCGGTCTAATCCACAACAAGATCGGACTGGAGCCGCGCTGGTACATCGGCGGGTACAATTTCGTGCTGAGCCAGCTCGCTGCCCTCGCTGTTCACCGCTACCGCTGGAAGCCGAATCATCTTTTGGCAGTGCTGACGGCCCTGAACTGCGCGGTGCTGCTCGACATGGACATCGCGATTTCGGTGTATCAGGAAGCGATGCTGGCGGAACGTCAGAAGCAGCAGGACAAGATCACGGCCGCGATCCGGGATTTCGACGGTCAGATGAAGATTGTGTTGAAGACGGTTGGGGGCTCGGCGGAAGATCTGCAGGACGCCGCCAATGCACTCGCCGCCAATGCCGAACAATCGACCCAGCAAACCACCACCGTGGCTGCGGCTTCGGAGGAGGCCACCGCCAACGTGCAGGCGGTGGCGTCGGCCACCGAGCAGCTGACCTCGTCGGTCAAGGAGATCGGCCGTCAGGTTACGGAGTCCACGAGAATGACGGGCAAGGCGGTGGAGCAGGCCAGCCAGTCCAGCGCCAGCATGCAGGGCCTCGCCGAGGCGGCGCAGCGGATCGGCGCCGTCGTCGAACTCATCAACACCATCGCGGGGCAAACCAACCTGCTGGCGTTGAATGCTACCATCGAAGCCGCGCGCGCCGGCGATGCGGGCAGGGGCTTCGCCGTCGTCGCCTCCGAGGTCAAGGCGCTGGCTGAACAGACCGCAAGGGCGACCGACGAGATCAGCCAGCAAATTCTCGCGATCCAGACCGCAACCAAGCAATCGGTAGGTTCGATCGAGGAAATCGGAACGACGATCGCGTCGGTCAACGAGATCGCAACGGCGATCGCGGCGGCGGTCGAGCAACAGGGTATGGCGACCGCCGAAATCGCGCGTAACATTCAGGAGGCGGCCCGCGGCACCCAGGATGTTTCGAGCAACATCAGCGGTGTAAGTCAGGCCGCGAGCGAAACCGGTCAAACCGCAACCCAATTGCTGTCTTCCGCCAACGAACTCTCGCAGCAATCGGAGCTGCTGTGCACGAGTGTTGAAGGGTTCTTCGCCGCGATCCGGGCCGCCTGACGCGGATGCGGTGCCGATATGAAATCGCGGTTCGGGTTGGGTTCGGAGTTGTCATGGTTTGTTGCGACGGAGTCCCGATGCGAACTTCAAGGAGACCTGCATGCCAACCTCATCAGATCGCCCGTCCGATGAATTGATCTTCCAGCGCCTTGGCGCGGCCGTCGTGCTGTGCTGGGCGCAACTGCCCTCCGGGGCGAGAGACCAGATCCTGCGCCAGGCCGACGATGTGATCGGGCTGGCGCCAATCCCCGAGATTCGAAACGAGATCGTGAAGCTGCTGCTGCGCCATGCCAGGGCGCAGTGGGAGGCTGCATTCCTCTCGATCAGAACGCCCGGAAATGACTCTGCGTTTCGCGGGCACTGATCCCGACCAGCCGGAGGCTTCCGGGTGCATGCCGCCTTGCCGCAGCACTTCCGTGAAAGCTTTCATGGCGGCGCCATCGAGCGCTACGTCGTGCAGGATCAGCGCACACGGCTCCGATGGCGGACTTGATGCCCGCTGGTGCCCTGGATCAGCTCGTAAGTCTCGGCACCGACGTTGATCAGAACACCAGGACCTTATCGGCTTCGATGGTCGCGCCGGCGAGTTCGTCCATCGTGCTGCGACGTGCTCCTTCCATCAATTCGCTATCGGCAATGCCGCGCGCGTCCATGCAGGTGCCGCACAGCAGCACCGCTCCGTGGCTGCCGAGAACGCGCTTCAGCATCCGCTCCACATTGTAGTAGCCGTCGGGCGTCTTCTGCTTGGCCTTGCCCGCCAGCACGGCATCCGCCATCAAGAACACGGTTACCTGCATCGACGGTTCTTTTTTGCCGAGGGCATGGGCAAGCCGCAACGCATTATACACGCGCTCCGTACCGTAGGGCGGATCGTTGACAATAAATAAGGTCTTCATAGCCTCGTCGCCGCCGGACTTCACAAATCGGACAGCAGTTTCCTGCGATCCTCATATTCGGGGCGATCGATTTCACCGCGCGCGAAGCGGTGCTTGAGGGTGTCGAGCGGGGTGTTGCCTTGCTGCGAGGATTGCCATCCGAGACCGGATGCGCGCAACGCCCATGCGATGATCAGCACCGTCAGGACGATGAAGATGATCATCATGATCGGCCCGAAAATCATGCCGTACCAAGGAGCTGGAGAACCGTCCCACCAACCATGCATCATGACGCGGCTCCCCGTTGGACAGGTGAGTGACAAAATTAGTCGCTAATCGGCTTCCGCTCTTGATCTATGTCAAGCGAGCGCCGAGGATCTTACCTCGCCGCAGGCAGCTCGGACGCTTCAGCGCAAAAAGCGCCGACGATTTTGTCCAGTACCGCAAGCGCGTCACTGGTCCCGTCGGCCTCGCCTTTTTCAAAATCGTCACCGGATTGTCCCATGGTGTTGGTCACATGGGCAAGACAAAGGACCCGCACTCCGGTGGTCCTGGCAAGAGTGTAAAGGGCGGCTGCTTCCATTTCGACCGCAAGAATGCCCTTGTTCCGCGCGGCTTCGATGGCTTCCGCGGTCTCCCGAAACGGTGCGTCCGTTGTCCAGCTGGATCCGACGATGCAGCGTGGCTCATGCGCCGACATTGCTTTCGACGCCGTCGCCACCAGCGCCGAGTCCGCGTCCGCGAATTCGGCGGGCGGCGCATAGTGATAGCTGGTGCCTTCGTCCCGCAGCGCGCGATCGATGATCACGAAATAGGGTGGCGGTCCCGACGGCACGATTTGCCCGGCCGAGGTAAGGCTCACCAGCAGCCGACAGCCGCTTGCAAACAGTTCTTCCGCCACCAGCACGGCGAACGACGATCCCACCACGCGGCCCACGATCCCGACTTCCCGCCCGCCGAGCGAGAAGCAATCCAGCTCCGTGTGATAGCAGGGCCAGTTTTCGAATCGCTTCGTTAGTCCTGCAGCGCGAAGCGTTCGGACGAGGTCGCCGTCCGGGTCCAGAATGCAGACGCTGGGCACGTCGGCAGTTGCAAGGTTCTTCTGCCGCCGCGCCTCTCGCAACA